>NZ_VSCV01000016.1:0-56394 GCF_047459355.1 Limnochorda sp.
CCGCGACCGAGCTCCCAAGAGAGGCGCCGCCCCTCCCCCGCCGGAATAGAGGGTCCAAGGGGGACCACGAGCGTGGAGGCACCCACTGGCCGATGAGCACCCGCGACGTGACCTTGGCCCTCCTGGCCGTCGCCGTGTGGGGGGCCAACTTCACCGTCATCCGGTTGGGGCTGGACGACGTGCCGCCGCTCCTTCTGGCCGCCCTCCGGTACCTGGTGGCCGCCTTCCCCGCGGTGCTGGTGGTCCCCCCGCCGGCCCTGCCGCCCGGCGTCTGGGTCACCTTCGGCCTGACCAACGGCTTCGGCCAGTTCGCCTGCCTCTTTACCGCGATCCACCTGGGCCTGCCCGCGGGCCTGGCCTCGGTCGTCCTCCAGGTGCAGGCCCTGTTCACCACGCTCCTGGCCGGGCTCCTGCTCCGGGAGCCCGTGGGCCGGCGCCAGGCTGCGGGGCTCGCCCTGGCCGCGAGCGGCTTGGGGCTGGTGGCAACCCAGCCCGGCGCCGGCAGCGGGCCCATCCCCCCGCTGGCGTGGGCCCTGGCGGGGGGCGCCGCCCTCTGCTGGGCCGTCTCCAACATCCTCATCCGCCGGGCGACGGGCCCGGCCGCAGCCGCGGGCGAGGCGATGGTCCGCCTGGTGGTCTGGTCCAGCCTGGTGCCGCCGTTGCCCTTGCTGGCCCTGGCCGTCGCCTTGGGCGGCCCCGAGATCCTGGTGGAGACCCTCCACGCCTTCGACCTCCGCCTGGCTGCCGTGGTCCTCTACCTGGCCTACGGGGCGACCCTCTTCGCTTCCGGCGCGTGGAACCGTCTCCTGGCCCGCTACCCCGCCTCCCAGGTGGCGCCCCTCTCCCTCTTGGTGCCGGTGGCCGGACTGGTGACGGCCGCGCTGGTCCTGGGGGAGCGGCTCACCCCCGCCCAGGCTCTGGGATGCAGCCTCACCCTGACGGGCCTCGCCCTCTCAACGGTCGGGCGGGTGGTCCCAGCGCAAGCCCCCCGGAGGCAGGGTTCGGGGATCGCCCGACCAGTCCATATAAACGAAGGGGACCTGGCCCACCACCAGCTGCTCCACCAGCGGGACCTGGCTGACCACCGTCACCCGGGGCGCGTAGAAGGGGATGACCACCTGGACGTGGACCGTCACCTCCAGGAGGATCCGGTGGAGGGTCTGGTTGATCCCCGCGGCCTGGAAGGTGGCCCGGGGCGTCACCTCCACTGAGCCGGCGGGCACCACCCGGACGCCCACCCGGGGTCCCGCCGCGGCCAGAAAGTCCAGGCCGAGGATCTGACCCAGGGGCACGGGCAGCTGGGCGGCGGCCGCCGCCTCCAACTGGTCGTGGATGTGGAGCGCGGCCTCGGAAGCGATGCGGGTGATGGCGCCGGTGGCGTAGGTGATCCCTTGCAGGCGTCCGCTGCCGTCGTAGAGGGGTTGGCTGAGGGGCGTCCCGGCGAGGGAAGGGGCGACCCGATCCCGGACCGCGACGGCCACCGCCCGGGAGGCCAGGTTCTCGGCCACCGTCTGGGCCCAGGCCCGGATGGGCCCCTGGAGCTGGCGGTCCACCACCCAGGAGGCAACCACCATGCCCAGGACCAGCAGGGTGACGAAGAGGCTGAGGACCACCCGGGCCCGAAAGCCCGGCGCGGCTGGGGCCGGCGGCCCGCCCGCGCCATCCATCCGCGCCCACCCCCTGATGGGATGGTACGAAGGGGGCGGGCCAAACCTGACCCTATCCCTGGTAGCGGAGGCGGACGAAGCGCCGGCGGCCCACCTGGAGGACCATCCCGTCCCGGACGATCACGTTCTCGTTGGCGTCGGTGACCGTCTCGCCATCCAGCCGGACCGCGCCCTGGCGGATGAGCCGCCGGGCCTCGCTGTTGGAGGACGCGAGCCCCGCCTGGACCACCAGAGCCACAGGCCAGATCTCCCCGCCGGGCGCGTCCTGGGCCGCCACGTGGACCTCGGGCATCTCATCGGGGAGCTCCCGCCGGCTGAAGACCTGCTCGAAGTGGGCCTCGGCCGCCCGGGCCGCCTCCTCCCCGTGGAGGCGCTTCACCACCTCCCGGGCCAGGCGCATCTTGGCCTCCTTGGGGTGGAGGCTCCCCTCTTCGACCGCCGCCTGCCAGGCCCGGACCTGGTCCATGGGAACCTCGGTGAGGAGCTCCAGGTACGGCCAGATGAGGGGGTCCGGGATGGACATCAGCTTCCCGTACTGGTCCTCGGGGGTGCCGTCCCAGGGGATGGTGTTCCCCAGGCTCTTGCTCATCTTCTCCCGGCCGTCGGTGCCCAGCAGGAGGGGGTTGCAGACCCCCACCTGGGGCGCCATCCCCTTGGCCCGCTGGAGATCCCGGCCCACCGCGATGTTGAACTTCTGGTCAATGCCGCCCAGCTCCACATCGGCCCGGACCATCACCGAGTCGTACCCCTGCATCAAGGGGTAGACCATCTCGTGGAGGCTGATGGGGAGCTGGCCCTTGTACCGCTTCTGGAAGTCCTCCCGTTCCAGCATGCGGGCCAGGGTCATCTGGGACAAGAGCCAGAGGACGTCCCGGAAGGACATGGAGCCGAACCACTGGCCGTTCCAACGGACCTCGGTCCGCTCCGGGTCGAGGATCTGGAACAGGAGCCGGGTGTAATCCCGGGCGTTCTCCAGCACCTCTTCGTGGGAGAGCGGAGGCCGGGCCTCGTTCCGGCCCGTGGGGTCGCCCACGGTGGCGGTGTAGTCGCCGATGATCAAGACGGCCTGGTGGCCCAAATCTTGAAAGAGCTTCAGTTTCAAAACGGGGATCAAGTGGCCCAGGTGGAGATCCCTGGCGGTGGGGTCGATCCCCAGCTTCACCCGGAGCGGGCGGCCCGTCCGGTGGCTCTCCTTCAGCTTCTCCAAGAGCTCCTCTTCGGGAAAGATCTCCTCGGTGCCCCGCCGGATGGCTTCCAGCGCCTCTTCGGGGCTGATCCGTCTCACGTCCACTGCCTCCGCCTCCCTGGCCCCGATTATAGCCCTGGGCTCCCTGAGGGAGCAAGGAACGGAAAGGCCGAGGAAAAAGGGTTCCATCCGTTTCGGGGCTTGGAAAGGGTGTGGTATAATACGGGCAACGTCACAGCGCGGAGGGAAGGAGCTTGCCCCAGCCATCCGAGCGCCGTCCCCGACGGCCTCTCATCGTTCTCCTCACCACCTTCGCGCTCTGCCTGTTGATCGGGCTGGGCGGCGGCGGCTTCACCGCGTACCTGGCCAGCGCCCCCAGCCTTGATGAGATCACCTTCGATCCCCAAACGGTCACCTACTTTTACGACCGCTACGGTGACGAAATCGCCGTCCGCTACCGGCAGCGCCGGATCCCGGTCACCATCGACCAGGTGCCCCAGAGCCTCCTGGACGCGGTGATCGCCATCGAAGACCAGCAGTTTTACAACCACCACGGCATCAACATCGCCGCCATCCTCCGGGCGGCCATCGTCGATCTGCGGGCAGGGGCCAAGCTTCAGGGCGGCAGCACCATCACCCAGCAGCTGGCCAAGAACGCCTTCCTCACCCACGAGAAGACCTTCACCCGTAAACTGCGGGAGGTTCTCTGGGCCATCCAGATCGAGCGGAAGTACTCTAAGGAAGAGATCCTGGAGGCGTACCTGAATGAGATCTACTGGGGGCCGGGGATCTACGGCGTGCAAGCGGCCAGCCGCTACTACTTCGGAAAGGACGTCTCCCAGCTCACCCTGCCCGAGTCGGCCCTCCTGGCGGCCATCATCCGGAACCCGGGGCTCTACTCGCCCTACACCCGGCCTGAGTCGGCGCTGGCCCGGCGGAACCTGGTCCTCGAGGTGATGGCCGAGGAGGGCTACATCACCGAGCAGGAGGCGGAGGCGGCCAAGGCGGAGCCCCTGCAGGTGATCCCCGCCTCGGCGCGCCCCGCGCCCTCCGAGGGGCGGGAGTCGGACCGGTGGTTCATCCAGTACGTGATGCGGGAGCTGGTGGAGAAGTACGGCTTCACCTACGAGGAGATCTACCAGGGCGGGCTCAAGGTGTACACCACCCTCGACCCGGCCTGGCAGCAGGCGGCCGAGCAGGCCATGACCTACCTGGACAGCCTCTCCAACCAGCGGAACGAGCAGGGCCTGCGGATGCCCCAGGCGGCCCTGGTCGCCCTGGACCCGGCCACGGGGGCCATCCGGGCCATGATCGGCGGCCGGGATGACGACGAGTTCAACCGGGCGGTTCAGGCCTACCGCCAGCCCGGCTCGGCCAACAAAGTCTTCGTCTACGCCAGCGCCATCGACTCCCGGCGGTTCACCCCCGCCACCGTCCTGGTGGACGAGCCGGTGGAGTACCCCTACCAGTTCGTCGAGGGGACGAGCGCCTTCGAAGCCGAGGGCGAGGAGGAGGTCCCCGTCTGGCGCCCCCGGAACAACGACGGGACCTTCCGGGGACCCGTCACCCTCCGGGACGGCCTGGTGGACTCGGTCAACATCATCGCCATCAAGCTAATGGAGCAGGTGGGCATCGCCCCCGTCATCCGCATGGCGGAGCGGATGGGGATTACCTCCATCACCCCTCAGGACCGGCACCTGGGCTTCGCCATCGGTGGCATGACCCGGGGCGTCACCCCCTTGGAGATGGCCGAGGCCTACGCGGTGCTGGCCAACCAGGGGATCCGGACGGAGCCCTACGCGGTTGAGCGGGTGACGGACGCCTCCGGGCTGGTCCTCTGGGAGACCACGCCCCAGCGGGAGATCGTCCTGGACGCGGCCACCGCCTATCTGGTGACGGATATGCTGCGGGATGCGGTGGAGCGGGGCACAGGGCGGAACGCGGCCATCCCTGGGCGGGACGTGGCGGGCAAGACAGGGACCAGCAACGACTTCACCGACGCCTGGTTCATCGGCTACACGCCCGAGTTGGTGGCCGCGGTCTGGATCGGCAACGACGCCGCCGCCCAGCCCATGGTCTACGAGACGGCCGACGGCGGCACCATCCGCATCGGCTCGGCCGGGGCCGCCCACCTGTGGGGCCGCTTCGCCCGGAACGCGCTGGCCAACGTGCCCGCCTCCACCTTCGCCCGGCCCCCAGGTCTGGTGGACGGGATCCCCATCGACATCCGGACGGGCGGCTTGGTGAGCGACGGCTGCGCCGGCATCCCCCGGGATGAGATCCGCTCCGAGCTCTTCATCGCCGGCACCCAGCCCACCGACCCCTCGCCCCGGTGCCAGCCGGCGTCGCCCTTCCACTTCCTGTGGGACTGGTTCAACCGAGTTCTACCACGGTGACTCCGTCGCCGCCCTCGTCGGGAGGGGCCAGGTGGTGCTCCCGGACGTGGGGCACCTCGTCCAGCCGGCGCCGGATCTCCTCCCGGAGCGCCCCCGTCCCCTTGCCGTGGATGAGGCGCACCCGGGTGAGGCCCGCCAGGAGGCAGTCGTCCAGGTACTTCTCCACCCGGCTCCACGCCTCGTCCACCCGCAGCCCCCGCAGGTCCAGCTCCGTCTTGATGGTCTGGGCCTTGGCCTGGCCCAGGCTCCCCCGCCGCCCAGCCCGCACCGGTTCCTTCACCGCGGGCCGTTCGGGCGCGCCGGGCAGGACCCGGAGCCGCTCCACCCCCACCCGGACCCGGAGCCGCCCCACCTGCACCTCGGCCTCCCCGCCCCCCTCGGGCAGGCTGAGGAGCACCCCTTCCTGCCCCAACCCAGCCACCCGGACCCGGACCCCCGGCGCCAAGGGGGGCGTCTCGCCGGCGGGCTCCGGCGGGGGCGCGGCTTGGGCCGGCGCCTCAGCGCCTTGGACCGCCTCCAGCGTCGCGAGGAGCCGGTCTCGGGCCTGGCGGGCCTCCTCCGCCGCCGCCTCGTCCCGCAGGCGGCGGAGCTCGCCCAGGGTCTGGTCCGCGGTCCGGCGGGCCTCCCGCAAGAGCCGCTCCGCCTCCTGGCGGGCTTCGGCCAGGAGGCGCTCCCGCTCCTCCTCCAGCTCCAGGAGCAGCCGCTCGTACTGGGCCCGCAAGGCTTCCGCCTGGCGGCGGGCGGCGGCCGTCCGGCTCTCGTGCTCCTGGGCCGCCCGGCGGCTGGTCTCCATCTGGATGATCAGCTCGTCAGCCCGGTGGGCGTGGGCGGGCCGGCGCTGGCGGGCCCGCTCGATCACCTCCGGCGGCGTGCCCAAACGGGCCGCGATCTCCAGCGCGTTGGAGCGGCCGGGCAGCCCGATCTGAAGGCGGTAGGTGGGCTGGAGGGTCTCCGCGTCGAACTCGACGCTGGCGTTCTCCACACCCTCGGTCAGGTAGGCGTACCCTTTGAGCTGGCTGTAGTGGGTGGTGGCCACCACCCGGGCCCCCCGCTGGCGGAGGTGCTCGAGGATGGCTTCGGCCAGGGCTGCCCCCTCGTCGGGGTCGGTGCCTGCCCCCACCTCATCGAGGAGAACCAGATCCTCGGGCCCCGCCTCTTCCAGCATGGGGATGACCCGGCGCATGTGGGAGGAGAAGGTGGAGAGGTTCTGCTCAATGGACTGCTCGTCGCCGATGTCGGCATAGATGGCCCGGAAGACGGGCAGCTCCGCCTGGCGGGCGGGCACCTGCAGGCCGCTCTGGCACATGAGGGCCAAGAGGCCCACGGTCTTCAGGGCCACCGTCTTCCCGCCCGTGTTGGGCCCGGTGATGACCAGGACGTGAAAGGCATCGCCCAGCCAAAGATCGATGGGGACCACCGGGGGCGCGAGCAGGGGGTGGCGGGCCCCGCCGAGCCGGAGGCGCCCCTCCCCGTTGAGGACGGGCTCCACAGCGTTCATCTCGAAACCCAGCCGGGCCCGGGCGAAGATCAGGTCGAGCTGGGCCAGACTCTCCACCGCAGGGGCCAAGGCGGCCCCATCCTCGGCAATGCGGCGGCTCAGACTGGTCAGGATCCGGCGGATCTCCTCGGCCTCCGCCGCCTCCAGCCGCCGGAGGCGGTTGTTCAGCTCCACCACCGCGAGGGGCTCGATGAAGAGGGTGTTGCCGCTGGCCGACTGATCGTGCACCACCCCGGGGACGTCGGCCCGCCGCTCGGCCCGGACGGGGACCACATACCGCCCGTTCCGGACGGTGACCAGGCTCTCCTGGAGCACATCCTGCATCCGGTGGTCGTGGACCAGCCGCTCCAGGTGCTGGCGGATCCGGGCCTGAACCTCCCGCTGGCGCTGGCGGAGGCGGGCCAGCTCGTCGCTGGCCGAGTCGAGCACGTCGCCGTTCTCATCGACGCAGCGGTCGATGGCCCGCTCCAGCTCCGGCCGCCGGATGAGCCGCTCGGCCAGGGGCGCCAGAGGCTCCGGTGGTCCCGCCTCCTCCAGGAAGGCCCGCATCTGGGCGGAGGCGCCCAAGGTGGCCCGCACCCGGACAATCTCCTCAGGGAAGAGGACCGCCCCCCGGCTCGCCCGATCGACCAGGGGACGCACATCGGAAAGCCCGCCCAGAGGCGGCCGGAGTCCCTGGGCCAAGAGCTCGGTGGCCGCCCGGGTCTCCGCCTGGAGGCGGGCCACCCCCTCCCGATCGAAGAGGGGCTGGAGGGCCAGGCAGAGGGCCCGCCCCGGCTCAGACTGGGCCAGGGCGGCCAGCCGCTCCCGGATCCGGTCAAACTCCAAGATGCGCATGCTCTCCTGGCTGATCTGATCGCGCTCCATCGCTCGACCCCTCCTGCCCCGTCACCCGGCCCGGGCCGCGCGTCGCTCGGCACCCCAAGGCCGTTCCCGGCGCGGCCCAAGCCGCCCCTCAGCGGCCCAAAGCCTGGGCCACCCCGGCCGCGATCCCCCGGGCGATGCGGGCCTGGTACGCGGGATCGCTCAGCCGGTACGCCTCCTGAGGGTTGCTGACAAAACCCGTCTCCACGAGAATCGCCGGCCCCGGCGTGTTCCGCAGGACGTAGAAGCCGTTCTTGCGGACGCCCCGATCTTTGGCTCCCGTTGCGGCCACCAAGTTGGCCTGGACCTTTTGGGCCAGCGCCCGGGAGGCGGCGTCGTAGTAGTAGGTGGTCACCCCCTCCTGATCGGGGTCTTGGTTCCAATCGTTGTGGATGGAGATGAAGGCGTCGGCCTTGGCCGCCACCGCGGTGGCCACCCGGGCTTTCAGCTGGCCCAGCGGGTCGTTCTGGTAGGGCCCGCCGTCGGCCGGGTTCCGGTCGGTCGTCCGGGTCATGACCACCTCGGCGCCCAGGGCCTGGAGCTCCCGCCGCAGGGCCAGCCCAATGTTCAAGACGTTCTCCTTCTCGGGGGCGGGGCCCACCCCTTCCGCGCCCACATCCCCCCGGGCCGGATCGGTCCCCCCGTGGCCCGGATCGACGACGATCACCCGCCCGGCCAGGCTCCCCTGCCCGCGCCCCACCGGCTGGGAGAGCGGCTCATCCCCCCGCGAAAAGAGCAGAAGCGCCAGCAGGATCAGTGTAGCCAGTGGACTGGCGGCCAGCCGCTCCCGCCGGCCCCGTTCCCTTTGCACGTACCGCACGGCCCGTCCTCCCTTGCAGCCCTCAGCCACGCCTCTTTCCCGATTAGACGGGCCGTACCCCCATCCTTCCGGTACTTTCCGGCCCCCGAGCCACTTCCCGGGCGCCCAACCAGACCCCGGGCAAAGGCCACCCTGGCCGGGCCGGGGGCTTACCTCCGACGGGCCCGGTCCCGCCGGCTCCGGATCCACGCCAGGAGCCGTTCGGGCGGCCAGGCGTTGATCACCTGGTCGGCGGTCAAGCCTGCCCGGCGGGCCACCCCCACGCCGTACTCGGCGAAGGCCAGGTGGTCGGGGTGGTGCGCGTCGGTGTTGATGGCCAAGGGAACGCCCGCCCGGGCGGCCAGGCGGGCCCAGCGGCTGTCCAGGTCCAATCGTTCGGGCGAAGCGTTGATCTCCAGAGCGACCCCCCGCTCCGCGGCCAGCTCCACCAAAGCCTCGACGGGGACGGCCATGGCCTCCCGGCGCCCTAGGAGGCGCCCGGTGGGGTGGCCGATACAGTCCACCCAGGGGGAAGCGAGGGCCTTCCGGTACCGCTCCAGGAGGGTCTCCGGGTCCTGACTCATGTGGCTGTGGATGGAGGCGACGACGAAGTCAAGCTGGGCCAGGAGCTCATCGGGATAGTCCAGCTGGCCGTCGGCCAGGATGTCCACCTCCGTCCCCACCAGGACCTGGAAGCCATCCAGCTCCTGGTTCAGCCGCCGGATCCGCTCCACCTGGGCCAGCAACCGGTCGGGCTCCAGCCCCCCGGCCACCCGCACCGCCGGGGAGTGGTCGCAGATGGCCACGTAGGCGTACCCCCGAGCCCGGGCCGCCTCCACCATGGCCTCCAGGGAGGCCCGGCCGTCGGACCAGTCGGTGTGGATGTGGAGATCCCCCCGCAGGTCCTCCAGGGTGACGAGTCGGGGCAGGGCGCCCTGCTCGGCCAGCTCCAGCTCCTCCTGGCCTTCCCGCAGCTCCGGCGGGATCCAGGCCAGGCCCAGACGCTGGTAGAGCGCCTCTTCGGAGGCGACGGACTCGGGCGGGCCATCGCCTTGGGCGATGCCGTACTCGCTGATGGAGAGGCCCAAGCGGCGGGCCCGCTCCCGCAGGAGGAGGTGGTGCTCCTTGGAGCCGGTGAAGTGGTGGAGGGCGCTGGCGAAGTGGATCGGCGCCACCACCCGCAGGTCCACCTTCAAACCCGTGGGCAGGACCAAGGGCACCCGGGCCGTGCCGCCGCCCACCTCCTGGGCCAGCCCCCGCTCCCGCAGCGCGGCCACCAAGCCTTCGGCATCGCCGCTGGCCACCACCAGATCCGCGTCCTTCACCTCTTCCTTCCAGCGGCGGAGGCTGCCGGCGATGGCCACCCGCTCCACCTGGGGGAGGGCCTCCAGCTGGGCGGCAAGCCAGCGAGCCTGGGGCAAAACCTCCCCGATACCCCGACGGCCCTCCTGCCGCCGCAGGGCTTCAATCCCCGCCAGGATCCGCTCCTCCGCCCGGGGCCCGAAGCCCCGCAGGCCTCGGAGCCGCCCCTCCCGGGCGGCCGCCTCCAACGCCTCCAGGCTGGCCACCCCCGCCTCTCGGAAGAGGCGGTCGGCCAGCTTGGGGCCCACCCCCGGCACCCGCAAGAGCTCCCGCACCTCCGCGGGGTACTCAGACAAGAGGGCCTGGTGGTCGGCCACCTGGCCCGTGGCCACGAACTCCCGGGCCTTGGCCGCCAGGGCCTTGCCGAAGCCGGGCACCCGATCGATCTCGCCGGAACGGACCACCTCGCCCAGCTCCTCGGGCAGCTGCTCCAGCTGCTCGGCCGCCCGGCGGTAGGCCCGGATCTTGTAGACGCTCTCGCCCTTCACCTCCAGGAGGTCGGCCATCTCCCGGAAGATGGCGGCGAGCTGCAAGTTCTGCACCCGTCTCCCTCCTTCCGGCCACCGTTAGAGGACGGGCGAGCCCGAGAGGAACCGGTAGAGGACGGGCAGGAAGCGGAAGGTGAGCCCCGCCAGGTCCGAACCGCCCAGCAGGCCCGCCACCTCCGCTCCCGGCCAGGTGAGCAGGAGGGCGACGATGGCCGCGAAGAGAAGCCACCCTTCCACCAGACCGAGGAGTCCCCCGCCGGCCACGTCGACCACCATGGTGCCCGTGGTGGTGGGCTTCCCCCAGAGCCGGGAGGCCAGGGCAGCCACCAGGGCCACACCGACCAGGAGCAGGACCAGGAAAGCGGCCGCCTCCCAAACCCAGAGGGGAATGGTGCTCCCCATCATCCGGGCGAGCCCGCGGCCCAGGGGGATCCGCAGCTTGAAGGCGGCCACCACCGCCAGCAGGATGCCCCCCAGGCCCCGGAGCTCCCGGGCCAGCCCCCGGATCATCCCCCGGAGCACGGCCAGGGCCAGAATGGCCAGACCCACCCCGTCCATGGGGTTCATGCGCTGCTCCCTCCTGACCGGACGCGGATCCCCAGGGCCCCCAAGGCGCCCAGGATCGCCTCCACCTGAGCGTTCACCTCCGCGTCGGTCAAGGTCCGGCCGGCTCGGAAGCTGAGCCGGTAGGCCAGGCTCACCTGGTCCGGCCCCACCTGCTCACCCACGTACCGGTCGAAGAGCTCCAGGCTCTCCAGGAAGGGCCCCGCCGCCTCCCGGATGGCCGCCTCGACCCGGCCGGCGGGAACCGCCTTGGGGACCAGCAGGGCCAGGTCCCGCTGGACGCTGGGGAAGGCCGAGGGCACCCGAGCATGGGGCGAACGCTGCAGACCGGCCACCAAGGGCGCGAGGCTCACCTCCGCCACCAAGACCGGCCGCCGCCACCGGTCGGCCAGGTCGAAGGCCGCCTGAACCCGGGGATGGAGCGCGCCGAAGCGTCCGATGGCCGCCCCCTCCACCACCCACCGGGCCGACTGGCCCGGGTGGTAGGGGAAGCCCCCGTCGGGCTCCAGGGTGAGGGGCAGGCCCGCCAGATCGGCGACCAACTCCATGAGGCCCTTCAGATCGAAGAAGTGGAGATCCCGCCGGCCCTGCCAGGAGCGCACCGGATGGCGGCCCGTGAGGACCAGGCCCAGCCGCTCCTCCTCAGGCTGGTTCCGGGAGAAGACCCGGCCCAGCTCGAAGAGGGCAACGGAGGCTTCCTCGCTGTACTGGAACCGGTTCAGGTTCAGCCGGGCCACCGGCAGGAGGCTGGCCAGCAAGGTGGTCCGCATCACCGACTGCTCCCGGGAGAGGGGGTTCTCCAGGTGGAGCCAGGCCTCCTCGGGCTCCCCCAGGTGCCTCAGGTCCTGGGGGTCGACGAAGCTGTAGGTGATGGCCTCGCTGAGACCCGCCCCCACCAGCAGGTCCCGGAGCCGGTCCCGCGCGTGGAAGACGGGCCCCAGGCCGCCCACCTGCCGGCTGGCGGGGAGGGTGGGCTCGATCCGATCGTAGCCGTAGACCCGGGCCACCTCCTCCACCAGGTCGGCCTCTCGCTCGATGTCGGTCCGGCCGACGGGGGCCAGGGCCCGCAGGCCCTCGGCCGTCGCCTCCACCCGGAAGTCCAGAGCCCGCAGGGCCTGGGCCATGGTCTCGGTGGAGAGCTGGGTCCCCAGGAGGTGGTTGGCCCGCTCCGTGGCGAGGGAGACCCAGACCTTGGGCCGGGGCTCGGGGTAGACGTCGATCCGGCCCTTGGCCACCGTTCCCCCGGCCAGCTCGGCCAGGAGGGCAGCCGCCCGGTCCAGGGCGAGAGGCACCAGCTCCGGGTCGAGCCCCTTCTCGAAGCGCAGGGAGGACTCGGAGCGGAGGCCCAGCTGGCGGGAGGTGCGCCGGATGGACGGGCCGTGGAAGGTGGCCGCCTCCAAGATTACATCCCGGGTGCCGGCGTGGACCTCCGCCTCCTCCCCGCCCATGACGCCCGCGACCACCAAAGGCTTGCTGGGGCTGGCGATGAGGAGCATCTCCGGCGTCAGGGCCCGCTGCACCCCGTCCAAGGTGACCAGCCTCTCCCCGGGCCGGGCCCGCCGGATGACCAGGGTCGCCTTGCCCGAGGCACCCTCCCGGACCCGGTCAGCGTCGAAGGCGTGGAGGGGCTGGCCCATCTCCAGCATGACGTAGTTGGTCACGTCCACCACGTTGTTGATGGGCCGCATGCCCGCCTGGAGGAGCCGCTCCTGCATCCAGCGGGGCGAGGGGCCGATGGTCACCCCCTCCACCCAACGGGCGGCGTACCGCAGGCAGAGGTCGGGCGCCTCCACGGAGACGGCCACCCGCTCCTCCACCGGCACCTCCCCTTCGGGGCAGCCCGCGGGCGGGAGACGGAGGGACTTTCCGCTGGCCGCGCTCCACTCCCGGGCCAGCCCCAGGATGCTCAGGTAGTCGGGCCGGTTGGCGTAGGTCTCAAACTCCAAGACCTGCCCCGCCAGGGGAACCACCTCAGCCAAAGGCCGGCCCACCGGGGCCTCCTCCGGCAGGATCCAGAGGCCGTCCCCGTCAGGCCCGGCGCCCAGCTCCGCCTGGGAGCAGAGCATCCCCTCGGAGCGGACGCCCCGGACGGTCCGGGTCTCGATGAGAAAGGCCTCCTCCTGGCCCTCGGGCCCGGGGAGCCGGGTGCCCGGGGCCGCGTAGGGCACCCGGGTGCCGGCTCGGGTGTTGGGCGCGCCGCTGACCACCTGGCGGACGCCCTCCCCCGTCTCCACCTGGCAGACCCACAGGCGATCGGCATCGGGATGGGGCTGGACCTCCCGGATGAGGGCGACGGTCACCGCCTCCAGAACGCCTGCCGGCGGCCGGTGGATGGCCTCCACCGTGGGGCCGAGCGCCGTCATCCGCCGGGCCACCACCTCCAGGGGCTCGTCCACATCCACGTAGGCGGCCAGCCACTCCAATGGGACCTTCATGCTCCGACCTCCTCCTGCAGGGTTGGGCTTCCGGGCTGGGGCGGCTCCACCAGATAGGCAGGGAAGGACGCCAGGAAGCGCTGGTCGTTCTCGAAGAAGAGGCGGATGTCGGAGACCGCGTACTTCAACATGGCGACCCGCTCCACCCCCATGCCGAAGGCGAAGCCGCTCACCTCCTGGGGATCGTACCCCACCATCTCCAAGACCCGGGGGTGGACCATCCCGCACCCCAGGATCTCGATCCAGCCCTCGCCGCCGCAGAGCCGGCAGCCCGCACCGTCGCAGACCCAGCAGGCTACATCCATCTCGGCGCTGGGCTCGGTGAAGGGGAAGTAGCTGGGTCGGAAGCGGACCTTCCGGTCCTGGCCGAAGATGGCCCGGACAAAGGCGATCAGGGTCCCTTTCAGGTCGCCCAGGGTGACGCGCCGGTCGACCAGGAGCCCCTCCACCTGGTGGAACATGGGCGAGTGGGTGGCGTCCGCATCCCGCCGGTAGACCCGGCCCGGGACCACCACCCGCACCGGGGGCCGGCAGGCCTCCATGGTGTGAATCTGGCCCGGGGAGGTGTGGGTCCGGAGCAAGAGCTCCCCCTGGAGGTAGAAGGTGTCCTGCATGTCCCGGGCGGGGTGGTCCGGTGGGATGTTGAGGGCTTCGAAGTTGTAGTAGTCCGTCTCCACCTCAGGCCCTTCCACCGCCTCGTACCCCAGGCCGGTAAAGAAACGGAGAATCTCATCCATGGCCAGGCTGACCGGGTGCCGGTGGCCCAAGGCGGGCCGCCAGCCGGGCAGGGTGACGTCCAGCCGCTCGGCTGCTAGCCGCCGCTCTTCCTCCGCTTGGGCCAGCTCCCTTCTCCGGGCCTCGAGGGCCTCCTCCACCCGCCGCTTGGCCTCGTTCACCTGCGCCCCCCGCCGGGGCCGCTCCTCGGGGGGCAGCTCCCCCATCTGGCGCAAGAGCTGGGTCAGCTTCCCCTTCCGGCCCAGGTAGGCGACCCGCACCTGCTCCAACTCGGGCAGGCTCTGGGCCCGGGCCACCTGCTCGAGGGCCTCCTCCTGGACTGACCCGACTTCCAGGTCCACGGCACTCCCTCCTCGCTCCACCTCGGCATCATAGAAAAAGGCCACCCTCCGTCCAAGGACGGAAGATGGCTTCCGCGGTACCACCCTGGTTAGCCGCATGCACGCGGCTCCCTCGTACGGGGCCGGCCCCACCTTCCGGGCCTGGCCCCTACCCGCGTAACGGGCGGGCTTCCGGGACCGCCTACCCAACCCGGGCTCCCCGACCCCGGGCCTTCAGCGGCCGGCTCAGGAGTGAACTTCATCCGGTGTTCCCCAGGGGGCTCTCAGTCGACGGCCCACCCTCCCTGGCGAGGAGCCGCTCCGGACTACTCTCTCCTTCATCGCCTGCCAGCACGGTCAGTTGACCATCGCCCTGGATTGCCGGTACAGCAGATAGGCGACGATGGACCCGGTCCGTTCGAAGAGCCTCCAAAAGAAATCGGCCGCGAGCACCCGGCATCCACCCTTCCTCACCCGCTGTGGACGGCCCCATTATAGCATGGGCCGCGAAGGGCGAGCAAGGAAGGCGGCGGGCCGCTCCTCGGGCTTACCGGGGCCCTGAGGGGGGCAAGAAGCCCCGCTGGCGGCACCGCTCGTACAGGAGCATGGCGCCGGCCATGGCGACGTTGAGGGAGTCGACCCCGCCCACCATGGGGATGGTGAGGGCTTGGGCCCGGGCCCGGATGGCTGCCGACGCCCCTCGGGCCTCACTGCCCAAGACCAGGGCGGTGGGCCCCCGCAGGTCTACCCGGTGGGGCGGCTCTCCGCCCGCGGCCTCGGCCACCCAGAGTTGAACCCCCCGGCGGGCAAGGTCCTCGGCCAGATCCCCGGGATCCCCGTGCCAGGTGTGACGGAGCCGGAAGAGCGCGCCGGCGGAGGCCCGGATCGCCTTCCCCTGGTAGGGGTCCGCCGTTCCCGGCAGGAAGATGGCGCCGTCGGCCCCGGCCGCCCAGGCGGCCCGGAGCAGGGTCCCCACATTCCCCGGCTCCTGGACCCCGTCCAAGATGAGGAGGAAGGGCTCCGGGACCTCCAGGACCTCATCCAGGCTCCAGAAGCGCCGCCGGACCACCGCCACCAACCCCTGGGGCGTGGCCGTTTCGGCCAGGCTCCGGAGGACC
The DNA here is from genome assembly GCF_047459355.1 of Limnochorda sp. Lineage (NCBI taxonomy): Bacteria > Bacillati > Bacillota > Limnochordia > Limnochordales > Limnochordaceae > Limnochorda > Limnochorda sp. The sequence goes on from NZ_VSCV01000016.1 coordinate 15,433, forward strand.
GGCTCCGTCACCGGGTGGAGGGGGACGCCCGCCCGGCGGAGGGCCTCCCTCAGGCCTCCGTCCATGACCGCCTCCACGTAGAAGCACCGCTCGATGGACGCGCCCTGGCGGAGGGCCTCCTCCACCAGGCGCCGGCCCTCAATGAGGCAGGCCCGGGCTTTCCGCCGGCCGTGGGGCGTCTGCAGGGCCCGGGCCGCCCGGACCACGGGATTGTGGGGGCTGGTCAGCAGGGGTCCCTCCGTGGGCGTGGCCGTTCCCACCTTTCCTTCATCCAGACAAAAAGAAACCCCGGGCCAGAACGGTCCGGAGCTCTCTTTCCCCTCAGCGTGGCGGAAGGGTTAGGCCTGGGCCCGGGCGGCCTTGGCCGTCTCCACCAGCTGGCTGAAGGTCGCCGCGTCGTTCACTGCCAAGTCGGCCAGGATCTTCCGGTCCACTTCAACGCCCGCCTTCCGCAGGCCGTCCATAAACTGGCTGTAGGTGAGGCCGTTCATCCGGGCGGCGGCGTTGATCCGAGCGATCCAGAGACGCCGGAAATCCCGCTTCCGGGTCCGCCGGTCGCGGTAGGCGTACTGGAGGGACTTCATCACCTGCTCTTTGGCCACGCGGTAGAGCGTGCTCTTCCGCCCCCAGTACCCCTTGGCCTGCTTCAGGATCCGCTTCCGGCGACGACGTGTCGTCGGCCCTCCCTTGACCCGTGCCATCCTCGTTCCCCTTCCTGCGGTCCATGCCGGCGCGTTGAAGGCCGTCCTTCATCCGAAGGCTGGCCCTCCCGCGCCTTGCCTCAAAAGGTGCCTCAGTGGTAGGGCAAAAGCTTCTTCACCCGTTGCGCGTCGCGGCCTTCGACCATGCCGGGCGTGCGCAGGGCCCGCTTCCGATCCATGGGCTTGTGGCCCAACAGGTGACTCCGGAACGCCTTCTTATGCCGCACCTTTCCCTTGGCGGTGATGCGGAACCGCTTGGCGGCGCCCCGATGGGTCTTCATCTTGACTTTGGCCATGGTGAACCTCCTCGCCCGGCCGCTCCTCCGATGGCTGCAGCTACTGCTGCACCGTCACGCTGGATTGGGCGCTCGCGCCGGACTTGGCGCTGGACTTCTGGGCAGGGGCGGTGCTGGGCTTGGGGGCCAGAATCATGATCATCTGCCGCCCTTCCAGGCGGGGCTGCAGCTCCACCTGGCCGTGCTCGCTCAACTGTTCCGCCAGCTGGTCGAGCATCTTCTTGACCAGGTCCGAATGGACAATCTCCCGACCCCGGAAACGCACACTCACCTTCACCTTGTCGCCTGCCTGGAGAAAGCGCTGGGCGTTGCGGCTCTTGACAGCAAAATCATGCTCCTCGATCTTCGGGCTCATCCGGACCTCTTTGATGGTCACCGTCTTCTGCCGCTTGCGGTTCTCCCGCTCGCGCTTTTGCTGCTCATACCGGTAGCGCCCGAAGTCCATGATCCGGCAGACGGGCGGCTTCGCGTTGGGAGCCACCTCGACCAGGTCCAAGTTCTGCTCCTCCGCCAGCCGCAGCGCCTCGCGAAGGCTCATGATGCCCAACTGGGCTCCGTCCGGTCCGACGAGACGCACCTCACGGGCGCGAATCTGCCGGTTCACGCGCAACTCCCTGCTGCTGATAGACCGTCACCACCCCTGAACAATCTCAACGCCCTCCCGGCGAGCCGCACAGTGGCGACCTGCCTGAGTATACCACAGGGCGTAAACAAGCGTCAACGAAGGGAGAGGGCGCCTGCAGGGCCCCCTTCCCCCACAGCCTCTTCAACCTTCAGCGCCGGGCCGCAACCTCCTCCCGCCAGGTGGCCACCAGTTCTTCCAGGGACTGGGTGACCTGCTCCCGCTCGCCCCGGCGGCGGACGGTCACCTGGCCCGTCTCCGCCTCCCGGCCGCCCACCACCAGCATGTAGGGCACCTTCTGCACCTCAGCCTGCCGGATCCGGTAGCCCAGCTTCTCATCCCGATCGTCCAGTTCCACCCGGAAGCCTGCCTCCCGGAGGCGCTCCCAGACCTGCCGGGCATAGGGAGCGTGGGCCTCGGCCACGGGCAGGACCACCCCCTGAACAGGGGCGAGCCAGAGCGGGAAGGCGCCGGCGTAGTGCTCGATGAGAATCCCGATGAACCGTTCCAAGGAGCCGTAGATGGCCCGGTGGATCATGACGGGACGGTGGCGGTTCCCATCGGGCCCCACGTACTCCAGCTCAAAGCGCTCGGGCATGGCAAAGTCCACCTGAATGGTGCCGCACTGCCAGGTCCGGCCGAGGGAGTCCCGCAGGTGGAAGTCGATCTTGGGCCCGTAGAAGGCGCCGTCCCCTTCGTTCACCCGGTACTGGCGGCCTTGGCGCTCCAGGGCCTGCCGCAGGGCGCCGGTCGCCTGCTCCCACATCTCGTCGGTGCCGATGGAGTTCTCCGGCCGGGTGGAGAGCTCCAGCTGGTAGCTGAAGCCGAAGAGGGAGTAGATCCGGTCCATTAGCTCCAGGACGCCCTCCACCTCCTCCTGGATCTGGTCGGGACGGACGAAGAGGTGGGCGTCGTCCTGGGTGAACGCCCGGACCCGCAAGAGCCCGTGGAGCACCCCGGACAGCTCGTGGCGGTGGACCAGCCCCAGCTCACAGAAGCGGAGGGGCAGATCCCGGTAGCTCTTCACCCCTTCCCGGTAGAGCAGGATATGGCCCGGGCAGTTCATGGGCTTGACCGCGAAGGGCCGCTCATCGATCTGGGTGAAGTACATGTTCTCCCGGTAGTGGTCCCAGTGGCCCGAGCGGAGCCAGAGCTCCTGGCTCAGGAGGATGGGGGTGCGGATCTCCTGGTACCCCCGCCGGATGTGCTCCTGCCGCCAGAGGGCCTCCAGCTCGTTGCGGATCACCATCCCCTTGGGGTGGAAGAAGGGGAAGCCGGGCGCCTCCTCCATTAGGCTGAAGAGCCCCAGCTCCCGCCCCAGCCGGCGGTGGTCCCGGCGCTCCGCCTCTTCCAGAAGCTGCAGGTACGCCTCCAGCCCCTCCTGGGTGGGGAAGGCCGTCCCGTAGAGCCGCTGGAGCTGCTTGTTCTGGGCATCGCCCCGCCAGTAGGCGCCGGCCACGTTGAGCAGCTTGAAGGCACCCAGGCGGCCCGTGGAGACCACGTGGGGCCCCCGGCACAGGTCGACGAACTCACCCTGCCGGTAGAGGGAGACGGTGGGGTCGTCGATCTCCGCCAGGATCTCCAGCTTGTACGACTCACCCAACTCCTGGAAGAGCCGGCGGGCCTCGTCGGTGGCCACCACCTCCCGGCGGATGGGCAGATCCTCTGCCACGATGCGGCGCATCTCTTCCTCCAGCTTCTCCAGATCCTCGGGGGTGAGCCGCCGTTCCAGGTCGATGTCGTAATAGAAGCCGTTCTCCACCGGCGGTCCGATGGCCAGCTGGGCCTCAGGGTAGAGGCGCTTGATCGCCTGGGCCATCAGGTGGGCCGTCGAGTGGCGGATCACCTCCAGCCCCTGGTCGCTGGCCGCGTCGACCCACCCCAGGCGCCCGTCCGTCTCCAGAGGCCTGTCCAGATCGATGAGCTCCCCATCCCAGGTGGCGCAGACCAGCTCGTCCACGGGCATGCCCGTCTCCTGGGCCACCTGCCGGGGGGTGACCCCGGCCGGGAAGGCCCGGACCGAGCCGTCAGCCAGGGTGAGTTGGACCGTTGCCGCCTGCTGCTCTGCCATCTCCTGACACCTCCACCCTTCTCCGGCACTGCACAGGACCCGTGAGAAAGAAAAAACTCCCGCCCCCAAAGGACGAGAGTTGACTCCCGCGGTTCCACCTTCGTTGGTGCAGGTGCCCCTGCACCCCCTCGCTGCGGGGTTATCGGCCCGCCGCCGCCCGACTTCGCCCGCCCCTCACGCGGGATCGCCGGGAGGCTCCGAGGTGGTCTTCGGTCCCGTCGGCCGGGGTGCCTTCCAGCCACGGGCACCCTCTCTGGGCGGCCGGGATCGGGCCTACTCGCCTCTTCATCGCCACGAAGGTGATTCAATCTTGGTCGGCATTATAGGTGCAGGCCTCCCTGTCTGTCAAGGGAGGGCCGCTGGGCCTTGTCGGAAGGGAACGCCTCACCCCACCACCGCCAGCAGGGCCGCCTGGCCCAGGCCCAAAAGCCCGCCCAGGATCGCCCCCAGGTACTCGATCCAGCGGAACTCCTGCCCCACCACCCGCCAGACCAGCTGCTCCAGCTGGTCCGTGGGGAGCTGGGCCACCTGGCGCTCCACCAGGGGGGCAAGCTTCACCCGCTCCCGCAGGTCCTCGCTCAGCCGGGCCCCCAGCTGATCCAGCATCATGGCCGTCTCCCGCGCGACGGCCGCCCGCAGGTACCCGGCCACCGCCTCCCGCAGGGCCTGGGGGAGGTAGCGGGGCCAGCTGGCGGCCACCCGCTGGTCCACCTGGGCCAGCACCTGGTCCAGGATCGCCTCCTGGTAGCGATCCACCCCCACCAGGGCCAGAAGCTCGTCCATGGGCAAGAGATCCCGTTCCACCACCTGGGCGATGCTCCGGGCCAGATCGGCCTGGCGCTTGGGCAGGAGACCCTGGATGGTGAGGCCCAGAAGGGGGATGCGGCGGGGCTCCCGGGGCCGGAAGATCATGCGGACCGCGAGGAGGTTGGTCATCCAGCCGATGAAGGCGCCGGCCAGGGGCAGGAGGATCCACGAAATCACGGCGGTGTCCCCTCTCCCCAGGGCGCTCGGTGCCTCCACCGGAGGCTAGCTCCTTTCGGAGGCTGGTTCGATCAGAGGCCGAATAGGAGAAAGGCACCGCAGCATGCGGTGCCTTTGGTGGGAAGGCAGGGACTCGAACCCTGGGCCCCGTGCACGTCAAGCACGTGCTCTACCAGCTGAGCTACCTTCCCACGATGGAGGCGGCACCCGGATTCGAACCGGGGAATAGGGGTTTTGCAGACCCCCGCCTTAGCCACTTGGCTATGCCGCCCCGTATCCTCCGGAAACTTGCCGCCCCGAGGAAGAAAGTTTGGAGCGGGCGACGGGACTCGAACCCGCGACCCCAACCATGGCAAGGTTGTGCTCTACCAACTGAGCTACGCCCGCTCGCTGGTGCCAAGGGCCGGAATCGAACCGGCGACACCGTGATTTTCAGTCACGTGCTCTACCAACTGAGCTACCTTGGCAGGACTGGCGGAACCGACGGGATTCGAACCCGCGATCTCCGGCGTGACAGGCCGGCGTGTTAACCAGCTACACCACGGCTCCATGCGCTTACTGCCAAGCCAGCGATGCCGATTATAGCATGGGTTGCTCGCCAGGTCAACGGGGTCTTTTGCTTCCCGTTGCCGGCCCCGTCGGCCGGTGGGCTGGCGCTGGTGCGGGGTGCAGGACTCGAACCTGCGGCTTCCACCTTGTAAGGGTGGCGCTCTGACCAGCTGAGCTAACCCCGCCCGTTCCGGCCGTCGGCTGCTGGCGTCATCAATTATACGGGTTGGAACGCTGTTCGTCCAGCCCCTTCCTGCGCGGTCCCCACGCGGGCGGGCAGACTAGCCGGGGGAGGGACGCCCATGCGGAGCATCTGGAAAGGCGCCATCAGCTTCGGCCTGCTCCACATCCCGGTCAAGCTCTACCCGGCCGCCCAGGAGTCCCGGCCCCGGTTCCGCCTCCTCCACCGGCTCTGCCACACGCCCATCACCTCCCGGCGGTACTGCCCCCACTGCCAGCAGGAGCTGGAGAACGAGGCCATCATCCGGGGGTACGAGTTCAGCCCCGGCTCCTTTGTCACCGTGGAGGACCAGGAGCTGGAGGCGCTCCCCCTCCCCTCGGCCCACACCATCCGGCTACTGAGCTTCGTCCCCCTGGCGGAGCTGGACCCCCTCTACTACCAAAAGGGGTACTACGTGGAGCCGGCCGAAGGCGGGGCCCGGGCCTACGGCCTCCTTTCCCAGGTGCTGGAAGAGTCCCAGCGGGCGGGCCTGGCCCGGGTCCTCCTCCGCTCCCGGGAGTGGCTGGCCGCGGTGGCCAGCCGCGGGGGCCTCTTGCGCCTCCACACCCTCTGGGAGGCGGCGGAGATCCGCTCGCCCCAGAGCCTGGCCCTGCCCGGCGAGATCCGGGTGGAGCCCCAGGAGCGAGCCCTGGCCCGCCAGCTGGTGGATCAGATGACCCAGCCCTTCCAGCCCGACCGGTTCCCCAACCAATGGCAGGCGGCTTTCCAAGAGCTTCTGGAGCGGAAGCTGCGGGGCGAGGCCCCCGTCCGTCCCGCCGCGCCCCAGGAGGAGCCGGCCGTCTCCGACCTCCTGGCCGCCCTGGAGAAGAGCCTCCAAGAGCTGGAGCCCCAGCCGGTGAGCCCCTCCTGATGAGCGCCCTGCCGCCGCTGAAGCCCATGCTGGCCCTTCCCGGCAAGGTTCCGGAGAGTGGGGAGTACCTCTACGAGGTGAAGTGGGATGGCTTCCGCTGTCTGGCCTACGTGGACGGCGCCACCCGCCTCCTCAGCCGCCGGGGCCGGAGCCTCACCCAGGCCTTTCCCGAGCTGGGCGGGCTGGAGCGGCTCCTGCCCAAGGGCCAGCCCCTCATCCTGGACGGGGAGCTGATCATCCTGGAGGACGGGCGGCCCGCCATCAGCCGCCTGCAGGAGCGCCTGGCCGCGGGCCGGCCCCGGCCCGGCGCGCCGGAGGCCCGGCTGGTCGCCTTCGACCTCCTCTACCTGGAGGGCCGGCCGCTCTTGGACCTGCCCCTGACCGCCCGGCGGGCGCGGCTGGAGGCCCTCCTCGGCTCCCTGCCGGCTTCTGGCCGGCTGGAGCTCTCCCCCGTGCTGGCCGGAGCGGGGCCCGCCCTCTTCCAGGCCGTGCGGGCCCATGGGCTGGAGGGGCTGATGGCCAAGCGCCGGGCCAGCCCCTACCGGCCGGGCCGGCGCTCGCCCGACTGGCTCAAGATCCGGGCCCGGCCCACCCGGGAGGCGGTGGTCTTGGGGTACACCGTCCGGGGCGATCAGGTCCGGTCCCTGGCCCTGGGCCTCCCCCACCAGGGGGGCTGGCGCTACGCCGGCCACGTGGCCAGCGGCTTGAGCCCCAAGCTGGGCCGGATCCTCCGGCCCCTGCTGGAGCGGCTCCGCACCCCCCAGCCTCCGGTTCCCCTCCCCCTGCCCCGGGGCCGGATCTTCAGCCCTCCCGCCGAGGCCGAGACCCTCTGGGTCCGGCCGGTGCTGGTGGTGGAGGTGGAATACCTGGAGCTGACCCGGACCGGCCTCTTCCGCCATGCCAGCCTCAAGGGCTTCCGGCCCGACAAGAGCCCCCAGGAGGTGGGCCAGGATGGCTAAGGCTGTGGAGCTGGAGGTGGCCGGCCGGCCCGTCCGGCTCACCAACCCGGCCAAGCCCCTTTGGCCGGGCACCCACCCCGCCACCCGCGGCGGCATCACCAAGCTGGAGCTGGCCCGCTACTACGCCGCCGTCGCCCCGGCCCTCCTCCCCCACTTGGACGGACGGCCCCTCACCCTCACCCGCTTCCCCGACGGGATTGGGGGGAAGGCCTTCTACCAAAAGCGCCTGCCCAAGCACGCGCCTTCCTGGCTCCAGCGTTCCCCGGTGGCCCATGGGGAGGGGGAGCCCATCCCCTACCTGGTGGCCCGTTCGGCCGCCGACCTGGTCTGGCTGGCCCAGATGGCCGCCCTGGAACTCCACCCCTGGCACGCGCGGGCCGAGGCGCCCGACTTCCCCGACCGGCTCGTCTTCGACCTGGATCCCGCCCCACCCAGCGGGCTGGCCGAGAGCCGCCGGGTCGCCCTCCTCCTCCGCCGGGCTCTGGACGAGCTGGGCTTGGAAGGGTTCCCTAAGTACTCGGGGGCGAGCGGCCTCCACGTGGTGCTGGCTCTAGAGCCCCGGAGGTACACCTACCAGGTGACGGCGGGCTTCGTGGAGGCCCTGGGCCGCCTCCTGGTCCGCCTTGCCCCCGACCGGATCACCCAGGAGCGGCTCATCCGCCGCCGGACGGGTCGGGTGTACATCGACCACGGGCAGAACCTGCGGGGGAAGACGGTGGTGGCCCCCTACAGCCCCCGTCCTTTGCCGGGCGCGCCCGTCTCCACCCCCGTCACCTGGGAGGAGCTGGCCGACGGAGGCTCGGGGCCCATCCCCTTGCGGACGATGCCGGCCCGGCTCCAGGAGGTGGGGGACCTGTGGCGGCCCCTCCTCACCAGGCCCCAGGCCCTGGAGCACGCCCTTCAAATCCTGGCCCCCCACCTGCTGGCCGAGATAGCGCCCCGGGACGGGGGAGCGGCTCAGGCCGACGCGGGGTACGCCAGGACCACCCGGAGCTGGAGGTCCACCAGCTCAAAGGTCCGCTCCTCCACGGTGACAAAGCGGTGGATCCGGCCGCCCTCCACCCGGGTCTGAGCCTCCCGGCGGTAACAGCGGAAGAGACCTGGCCCCAGCCGGACCTCTTCATCGAAGACGGGCACGGGCTTCACCTGCCTCCCTGGTCTGGGGGCTCCGCTCATCCTTATGCCGCGGGGAGGGCCTGGGGACCTCAAGGTGACGGGCGTGGGTCCGCGAAGGGTTGACGGGCGGAGGGTTCGCCGCTTTGGGGAGCGAGTACCCGCTCCCGCGAGCCCGTGATAGAATGGGCGGTGTGACCCAGAAAGGAGCCGCTGCTGTCGTGGAACCTCGTCTTTTCCGCCAGGTTCTTGGACGGTTCGCCACCGGGGTGACCGTGGTGACGACGGGCACCCTGGAGGACTTCCATGGCATGACGGCCAACGCGTTCGCGTCCGTCTCCCTGGACCCGCCCCTGGTGTTGGTGGTGGTCGGCCGGAAGGCCCGGACCTGCCAGCGGATCCCCCAGTTCCGCGCCTTTGGCGTGAACATTCTGAAGGCAGACCAGGCCTTCCTCTCCGACTGGTTCGCCGGCCGGTTCGGAAGCCAGGATGAACTGAGCCCGGACCTGCAGCTCTACACCGCCGCCACCGGCACCCCCCTGTTGGAGGGGACGGCAGCCCAGCTGGACTGCCGCCTCTACCAGAGCCACCCGGCGGGCGACCACATCATCTTCGTAGGGGAGGTGCGCCACCTCCGGATGGAGGAGGAGGTGGTGGAGCCGCTCCTCTTCTTCGCCAGCCGCTACCACCGGCTGGGGGAGCCGCTGACGGTCACGCCTCCTCGATCGTGATCTGCCGCCCCTCCTTGCCAGGCACCTTGGGGAGGATCACCTCCAAGACGCCGTTCTTCAAGACGGCCCGCACCCGGTCCCCATCCGCATCGGGCGGCAGGGGCAGCACCCGGCGGAAGCGGCCCGCGTACCGTTCGGCCCGCACGTACTGCTCCCGTTCCTCCCGCACCTCGGCCTGGCGTTCGCCGCTGATGACCAGCCGGTCATCGAAGACCTGGACGCTCAGGTCCTCCCGGCGGATGCCCGGCAGGTCCAGCCGGATGACGTAGGCGTCCTCCTGCTCCACCACGTCCGCATCGGGCCGCCAGCCCCGGAAGAAGAGATCGTGCCGGTCTTCCAGGGGCGCCATCATCTGATCGAACATCTGCTCGATCTCTTCCCGCCAGCGTTCCAGGTCCATCCAGGGCCGGCCCCACCGGCGGCCCCTCCGCCGCGGGTCCCAAGGGGTGAGTGCCACACCCATCGCCTCCTTGCCAAACGTCCCAGGGGCGCTCAGGGGCCCCTCTTCGATCTTACGCCCGGTCCGGCCGGGGCACAAGCAGCCAGGACTGGCCAGCGAGGCGGCCGTGGACTATAGTGGTGCCTGGCAATGGATGGCACCGGTGCCGGGCAGGCCCGGCCGGCGATGTGGGGGGACGCGTGGTGGAGGCTCACCCTCGGGGGGAACAGATGGCTTTCGAGGAGGCCCAGCGGGGTTCCTGGATCCGGACCGCCTACCTGGGCTACCTGACCATCGGCTTGATCAGCACCCTGTTCGGGCCGCTCCTGGTCGGCTTCCAGCAGGCCCTGGGCCTCAGCCACACCCAGGCGGGCCTTTTTGTCACCAGCCAGTTCGTGGGCTCCATGCTGGGCACCCTGGTGGGCGGGGCCGCCTCGGATCGGTACGGCCGGCGCCCCCTCCTGGCTCTGGCCGCCGGCCTGGTGGTGGCCGGGGCCCTGGGGGTGGCCTTCCTTCCCAGCTACCCCCTGCTCCTCGGGGCCTTCCTCCTCCTGGGCATGGGCTCGGGCGCCATCAACGGCAGCGCCAACGCCCTGGTGAGTGACCTGGCCGCCCGCCAGCGGGCGGCCGCCCTCAACCGCTTGAACGTCAACTTCAGCATGGGGGCGTTGCTGGGCCCCTTCCTGGTCGCCCGCCTCTTTGCCGCGGGTCGAAGCCCGGTGCGGCCCCTGGCCTACGGTCTGGTGGCGGGCCTGGGCCTCCTCTTCGGCCTCCGCTGCCTCGCTCACCCACCCCTCCCCCTCGCCGCCGGCCTTTCCGAATCCCAGGCCGGGGAGGCGGCGGGCGGATCCCGCCTGCGGCAGCTGCTGACCGATGGGACCCTCTGGCTGATGGGGGCCGTCCTCATGATCTATGTGGCTCTAGAGTCAAGCGTCGCCACCTGGTGGCCCGCCTACCTTCAGGAGCACCTGCAGGCCACCGAGGCGGCGGGCGGCGACGTGGTGACCGCCTTCTTCGTCGCAGTGGTGGCGGGGCGCTGGATCACCTCGGTGGTGGTGGACCGCTGGGGGGCCTTGCGCACCCTTCAGGTGGAGGCGCTTCTGGCCGCCCTCCTCTTCCCCCTGGCCCTGGCCGGGGGCAGCCTCGCCGGCGCCGGAAGCATCGCGCTGACGGGTCTGGCGGCGGCCGGTCTCTTCGCCACCACCCTGGCCCTGGCCGCCGACCGGCACCCGGACCAGTCCGGGGCCCTCTCAGGGCTCCTCATCGCCATGGCCAGCGCCGGCTCCAGCCTCTTCCCCCTGTGGATCGGCTTCGCCGGCGACCGGTGGGGCCTGCGGGCGGGCCTCTTCACCCTGGAGGGGCTCCTCATCCTCCTGGTCCTCATCAGCCGCCTCCTGGGCCGCCAGCTCCATAGCCGGCCGGTGGGCGGCCGCCACGGGCAGGGCCGCTAAGCGGCCGGCCTCCACCCAGGCGAACCCCCCGCCCACCGGCAGGGCGGGCCCGCCTGGGCCCGCCTGCCTGAGGCGGACCTCCCACAGCTCCACCCGCCAGAGGCGGTGGGAGAAGCGATGGGTGTAGCGGAGGCGCCGCCCCAAGACCCGGACGGGCAGGCCCACCCACCCCTGGAGCTCCCGGGCCAGGCAGTCGGGGCCCACGGGCTGGCCGGCCGGGAGCTCCACCCCCGGCAGCTCCCAGAACCCGGCCAAGAGCCCCTCCGCGGGGCGCTGGCGGACCAAGACCCGGCCCCCGTGGCGGAGGAGCCCCAAGAGGAGCACCCGTTCCTGCACGGGGCTCCGCCGGCCCGGCGCGGGGATCTGGGCGGCCAGGCCCTGGACTCCGGCCTGGCAGAGGGAGGCGACGGGGCAGGCGGAGCAGCGGGCCCGCGCGCCCGGGAGGCAAAGGAGGGAGCCCAGATCCATGATGGCCTGGTTCCACTCGCCCGGGGCCTGGGTGGGCACCAGCCACCCAGCCAGGGCCTCCACCTGGCGCCAGCTGGCCGGATCGTCCCGGGAGCCCCTCTGGCCGCTCCACCGGCTCAGGACCCGGAAGGCATTGCCGTCCACGGCGGGCAGGGGCACGCCGAAGGCGATGCTGAGGACCGCCCCGGCCGTATACGCCCCCACCCCCGGGAGGCGGCGGAAGCGCTCGGGATCGGCGGGCACCTGGCCCCCTTCCCCAACCAGCTCCCGGGCCGCCTGGTGGAAGAGGCGGGCCCGGCGGTAGAAGCCCAGCCCTTCCCACGCTTTGAGGACCTCGTCTTCGTGGGCGGCGGCCAGGGCGGCCAGATCGGGGAACCGCTGGAGAAACCGGTGGTAGTAGGGAATGACCCGCTCCACCTGGGTCTGCTGGAGCATCACCTCCGAGAGCCAGATCCGGTAGGGATCCCGGGTCTCCCGCCAGGGCAGAGCCCGGCCGTGCTCCCGGTACCAAGCGAGCAGGGTGGTGTGGAGGGCCTCGCGCCAGCGGGCCGGTTCCGCCTGCCGGCGGGCCAGCTCCGGCAGGGATCCCGAGGGGTGGCTCTCGGGGATCATCATGAGGGAGCCGACCCCTCAGGCCGTTCGTCTCTGCCCGCGGCCGCCTCCCGGAACCAGGGGATCAGCCCCGACTCCCAGGCGGCCTTGCCCAGGATGATGATGATGGGGGCCAGCAGAAGCCCAGGCAGCCCGAAGAGGGTGGTGGCCACATAGAGGGTGCCCAGGGTGAGGAGGGGATGGATGCCCATGGAGCCGCCCACCACCCGGGGCTCCACCAGCTGGCGGATGGCGCTCACCCCGCCGTAGACCGCGAGCAGCCCCAGCCCCAAGCCCACCCGGTCGGTGAGGAGCAGGTAGAGGGCCCAGGGGACGTAGAGCAAGCCCGGCCCCACCAGGGGCATCACATCCAAGAGCCCCCCGACCAGCCCCAGGATGAGCCACTGGTCGATCCCCAGGAGCAGGAGGCCCACCAGGGAGATGAAGGTGCTGATGAGGATGAGGATCACCTGAGCCCGCACGTAGCGGAGCGCATCGGTCCAGAGGCGGGCGGGCATCCCCCGGACGAGTTCCCGCTTCTGGGGAGGAATGAGCTGGACGACCGCCCCCTTCACCTGTTCCCAGTCCCGGGTGACAAAATAGGTAGCGATGAGCGCCACCACCAGCACGCCCAGGAAGACCGGCACCGCGGTCAGCATGCCCAAGACGGCCTGCCCCGCGGCCAGGAGCGCGCCCTCCAGGGCCCCCACCAGGGTCTGGACGTTTTCCCGGGCAAAATCCAGGGCTTCCGGCGGCAGGAGGCCGTACCACTCGGTGATCCGCTCGATGAGGGCCTCCCCGTGGCGGCGGAGGCTGTCCAGGTGCTGGGGAAGGGCCGCCAGCCCGTCGCTCACCTGGGCGGCCAGGAGGAGGGTGGCGCCCACCAGGAGCCCGCCCAGCAGGAGGAGAACTAAGAGGAGGCTAGCAAGGACGGCGAGGGACCGGGGCAGCCGGAGGCCGCGGCGGATCCAGCCTGCCAGGGGATGGAGAAAGGGACTGGCCAGGGCCGCCAGCAGGAAGGGGGCCACCGCCAGCACGAGGCGGTTCCCGAAGAGGTACCAGGCCCCCAGAGCCAGCACCAGAATCCAGACGGACCGCACGGCCATCCCCCCAGTTCACGACTCGTCCCAGAAGGTTCGTTCCGGCCCGGTCGGAGCCCTGCCGCGGACCGAGCAGAGGAGATTGGGCGGTTACCGAGAACTGTACCACGACTCTAGCGGGGTGGGGTGAAAGCGATGCCTCGACTGGCCATTCTCAGTGCGGGTGGCGACTGCCCCGGCATCAACGCGGTGATCCGGGCCGTGGTCCGGACGGCCAACCAGCAGGGCTGGGAGGTCGTCGGGATCCGGAACGGGTACCGGGGCGCGGTGGAGAACGACTACATCGTGCTGGGCCCCAACGAGATCGCGGGGCTCCTTCCCCGGGGCGGCACCATGCTGGGCACCGACAACCGGTACGACCCCGCCTCCTTCCCCGTGGAGGAGGACGGGCGCATCGTCCGGAAGGACATGTCCGCCCAGGTGATGGCCAACCTGGAGAAGCTGGGGGTGGAAGGGCTCATCGCCATCGGGGGCGACGGCACCATGGCCGTCACCCGCGGGCTGGCCGAACGGGTGGGGCTGAAGGCCATCTGTGTGCCCAAGACCATCGACAACGACCTGCCCTCCACCGACCAGACCTTCGGCTTCGACACTGCCGTGCAGACCGCGACCGATGCGCTGGACAAGCTCCACACCACTGCCGAATCGCACCACCGGGTGATGGTCCTGGAGGTGATGGGCCGGTACGCCGGCTGGATCGCCCTCTACACCGGCATCGCCGGCGGCGCCGACGTCATCCTCATCCCCGAGATCCCCTGGGATCCGGACGTGGTGGCTCAGACCATCCTGGAGCGCCGGGCCCGGGGACGGATGTTCAGCATCGTGGTGGTGGCCGAAGGGGCCCTGACGCCTGAGGGCGAGCGGGTGGTCCAGCGGACCGTCCCCGACAGCCACGAGCAGGTCCGCCTGGGCGGCATCGGCCAGGTGGTGGGCGAGCTCATCGAGGAGAAGACGGGCATCGAGACCCGGGTGACGGTCCTGGGGCACATCCAGCGGGGTGGCAGCCCGTCCCCCTACGACCGCCTTCTGGCCACCCAGCTGGGGGCGTACGCGGCCCAGCTGGCCCTGGAGGGCAAGTACGGCCAGCTGGTGGCCCTCCGCCAGGGGAAGATCCAGGCGGTCCCCCTGGATCAGGTGGAGACGGGGATCCGGACCGTGCCCGTCGACGGTCCCGAGGTGATGGCCGCCCGGGCCATCGGCATCAGCTTCGGCGACCGGTAAGGCCTCGTCCTTCTTCCCGACCCGCCGGGGGCCCGGACCCGGCGGGTCGGCGCGCTCTGGTCCGGCCTCTTGCCAATCACTCCCACAGGTAAGGCCTGCACGCCGTGTCTAAGTCTTCCTGGGCTCCCAGCGCGTCCCTGACGCGCTCGCTTGAGAACGCCCTTGAAGGAGGATTTGGATGGACGTGCGTCGCCTTCTCCTGGTGCCGGTCCTGCTCGCCGTCTTGGCCTTCAGCGGGCCGGCGGCCGCCCAAGGGTATGTGGTCCAGCCCGGGGATTCCCTCTACACCATCGCCCAGCGGTTTGGCACCACGGTGGACAAGCTCCGGGCGGCCAACAACCTCTGGCACACCAGCGAGATCTGGGCCGGAACCTGGCTCCGCCTGCCGGCGGGTCTGAGCCACACCTACACCGTCCAAGCAGGGGACTCCCTCTACCTGATCGCCCAGCGGCTGGGGACCACCGTTACCCAGCTCCGGCAGGCCAACAACCTGTGGGGCACCGACCTCATCCTGGTGGGTCAGGTGCTGGCCGTGCCCAGATCGGGTGCGGGGTCCAACCCGGGCGGCGGCTCCCCACCCCCTGGTTCCGGCATCCACCTCTCGCCCAGCGACCTGGACCTGTTGGCCCGGCTGGTGACGGCGGAGGCGGAGGGTGAAAGTTACGAGGGCCAGGTGGCCGTGGCCGCGACCGTCCTCAACCGGCTGCGGGACCCCCGCTACCCCGACACCGTCTCTGGGGTCATCTTCCAGTACGTCAACGGCCTTCCCCAGTTCAGCCCGGTGGCCAACGGGCGGATCTACCTGCCGGCCACCGAGACGGCCCGGCAGGCGGTGCTGGACGCGCTCAAAGGCTGGGATCCCACCAACGGAGCCCTGGGCTTTTACAACCCGGCCAAGACCAGCAACCAGTGGGTGCGCCAGCAGCCCGTCACCGCGGCCATCGGCAACCATCTCTTCTTCCGCATCCCCTAGGGCTTCTCCCCGGGAAGCCGCGGCTGGGGCGGGCGCGCTCAGCGCCCGCCCCGGCGCGCCAGCCCGCCCCGGGCGGCGGCCCGGGCCGGCCCGGCCTGGTCGGCAGGCTGGAACCGGTCTTGCACCCGGGCCATGATCTGGGGCATGGAGGTATACTCCATCTCATCCAGGGGGAGCCGGTGGGGCTCGAAGGGTCCCTGGCTCCGCATCATCTCCGCCATCTCCAAAGCGACCCGCCGGGCCCGGTCGAAGGCCACATCGCCCAGAAGGTCCCGCGGGCCCACCAACCGGCCCCGGTTGAGCTGGAAGCCGTAACAGGTGACCCGGGGCGGGCCGTCAAAGCGGCTGACGGCCCTGTCCTGGAAGCTCACGGGGAGGAGCGGGCCCACATGACTCCCCCGCATCCACCCGCCCACCAAGGGGGGCCGGGCGAAGGCCTCCAGGATCTCCCCCACGGCAGGGAAGCCGCTCTGGGCCCGGATGATCATCACCGGGTCGTCCTTCCCCACGTACCGCCCCGCGATCAGGGAGAGCTTCTGGGTGGAGGTGACGGCCACCACCTCCCCGTCCCGGGCCCGCAGCACCCGCCGGACCACGTAATGGCTGGGCGCGCCCAGGAAGAGGAGGAGATCGTAGCTCTCCTCGGGGGTGGTGAAGTGGGCCACCCGGTCGGCCTTCAGGTCCAGAATCTCGAAGACGAACCCGTCGTGCATCTGGGGATCGATGACCAGCCCGGGCGTGTTGAAGGGGTCGGCAAAGATCCGGTACAGGGGGAGGTTCCACGCCCCTGGTTCGGTCTTGTCGGCCAGAAAGACCAAGACCGGTTCACTGGGGCGCTCCTCCAGCTCCAGCTCCGCCACCCCCGGGCCCAACCCCTTGAGGGTGCCCGCGAAAGCGTCGGCCAGGAGGTCCTGCCCTGCGCCGTACAGTTTGAGCTTCTTGGCCACCTCGGTGGTCTGGCGGAAGACCTCCCAGGCCAGCTGGTGGATGGCCTCATCCTCCCGGCCCCGGCCATGGCTCATGATCAAGGCGATGTCGTCGCCCACCTGCCCCACGTGGAAGTCGAGGAGCAGGCCTTCCTCTTGCTTGGTCCGCAAGAGGGCCTCCGCCGTCGCCACCAGGTCCGGATGGGTGGCCGAGTGGCCCACAAAGCCTCCCGTGTCAGCCTTGATCACACTCAAGGTCGTCACCGGTCGCCCTCCTCTAACCGTTGCGCGCCCCCGCCTCCCCCTCAGGCCATATGCCCGCGCCGCCGGGATCATGTGTCCACAGCGCGCCGGGTCGGGGGCATCCCACCGGGGCCGGGAGGGCCAGCGGCGGAAGAGGCCCCAAGCCGCACCGGCTCCCAGACCCCCGAACCACCGGACGCCCGGCCGGCCCCAGCAGGCCGGCCGGGCGTCTTCCATCCTTGCCACCAAGGCTCGTCAGGAGGGGGGCGGGTCCGCAGGGAGGGCCCACCCGGCCTGCTGGCGCAGGGCGCGGATGAGGCCGGCCACCTGCTCCACCCGGCCGAAGGAGGGGACCACGTAGCACCCCTGGATCAGGGGCCGGGCCTCCTCCAGCACCTGGGCGGCCAGCTCGATCCCCACCTCGGCCCCCCGGTCTCCGGCCCGGGCCAGGGCCTCCCGGACCGGCTTGGGGATGGAGATCCCCGGCACCTCGTTGTGCAGGTATTCGGCGTGCTTGGCGCTCTGGAGGGGCATCACCCCCAGGACGATGGGGACCGGGCAGCCCCCGAGCCGATCCAGGATCCGCAGCAGCGGGGCCACCTCGTAGAGGGGCTGGGTCATGACGAAGTGCGCCCCCGCCTCCAGCTTCTCCCGGAAACGGCGGAGCTCCCGGTCCAAGTCGGGGGCGTTGGGGCTGAGGGCGACGGCGATGGTGAAGGCGGGCGCGACGCCGATGGGGTTCCCCACCAGGTCGTGGCCCCGGTTGAGGGTCTGAAGGATCCGGACCAGGCCGATGGAGTCCACGTCGTAGACCGCGCTGGCGTGGGGGTAGTTGCCCACGGTGGGCGGATCCCCCGTGACAGCCAGGATGTGGCGGATGCCTAAGGCCCAGGCCCCCAAGAGATCGGCCTGGATCCCCATCAGGTTCCGGTCTCGGGTGGTGAAGTGGATGATGGCGGGGAGGGCCGTCGCCTCCTGGACCAGGCGGGCTGCGGCCAGGGAGGCCATGCGCACCCGGGCCATGGGGGAGTCGGCCACGTTGAAGCAGGTGACGCCGGCCTCCCGGAGGATCTGGGCGTTCTGCAAGAGCTTGGTGACGCTCACGCCCCGGGGCGGGTCCAGCTCCACGCTGATCAGGTCCCCCCGGGCCAGGGCGGCCAGAATCGGGCTGGCCGTCTCCCCTTCCGGCGGGGCCTCGGTCTCGGGCGGGGGGACCACCCGAACGGGCGGCGGGTGGGCCTCCACCGGCTCGGCCCGGCCGCCGGGTAGGGCCCCGCTGGGCTGGAGGGCATCCAGCTGGGCCCGCAAGGCCCGGATGTGCTCGGGGGTGGTGCCGCAGCAGCCCCCCACCAGCCGGACCCCCTGCTGGAGCATGGCGGGCAGGAGGCTGGCCAGGTAGGCAGGCGAGGCGCTGTAGAGAAGCCGCCCATCCACCCGGGCGGGAAGGCCCGCGTTGGGCAGGGCGGAGAGGGGGATCCCCCGGGCTCGTAGGGGCTCCAGCCAGCCCAGGGCCTCCACCACCGGGCCCGGCCCCGCCCCGCAGTTGATCCCCACCACATCCGGGGCCGCCTCGCCCAGCTCCTCCACCAGCCGCACCAGGGCCTGGGCCTGACCCGTCGCCACCGGCTCCAAACCCCCGGAGAAGGTGACCTGGGCCACCACGGGGAGGGCCGCCAGGCTCCGGGCCGCCTCCACCGCCAGGCGCAGCTCCTCCACATCCAGCATGGTCTCCACCATGAACAGGTCCACCCCGCCGGCCAGGAGCGCCTCCATCTGCCGGAGGAAGGCGTCCCGGACCTGGATGCGCCCCGAGGGGCCGAGGGCCTCCAGGGGGCAGCCCACGGGGCCGACCGCCCCGGCCACCAGCACGGGCCGGCCCGCGATCTCCCGGGCGCTGCGGGCGAGCTTGGCCCCCTGCAGGTTGACCCGCCAGACCTCCTCCTCCAGGCCGTACGCCCGCAGGCGGAAGGGGTTGGCCCCGAAGGTGTTGGTCTCGATCAGGTCGGCCCCGGCCGCGATGTAGGCCAGGTGGACCTCCTCCACCACCCGGGGCTGGCTCAGGTTGAGCCCGTCCAGGTTCCCCCGGGGGCCGCCCACCCGCTGGTAGAGCTGGGTCCCCACGCCCCCGTCGGCCAGCACCACCCGCTCCGCCAGAGCCTGGCGGAAGCGGGCCCGGGGGCTGTCGGCGCCGCGGGCGGTCACAGGCGAGCCACCGCCTCGACCTCCACCAGGGCCCCCTTGGGCAGGGCGGCCACGCCCACGGTGGCCCGGGCGGGCTTGTGGGTGAAGAAGCGGGCGTACACCTGGTTGACGGCGTCAAAGTGGCTCAAGTCGGTGAGGAAAAGGGTGACCTTCACCACGTTCTCCAGCCGGCCCCCGGCCGCCTCCACCACCGCCTGCAGGTTCCGGAAGGCCCGCTCGGCCTGGGCGGTCACCCCCCCGTCCACCAGCTGGCCCGTCGCCGGATCCAAGGGGATCTGGCCCGAGACGAAGAGCCACTCCCCTGCCCGGACGGCCTGGGAGTAGGGCCCGATGGCCGCCGGCGCGTCCGGGGTCGCGATCCTCTCCCACTCCACACCGCTCACCTCCGCGGTCGGTCCTCCCCGAGCCCGGCGGCCGGCGCGCCAGAGACCGGCCCGGGGCCCGAGGGCTTGCGGCAAAGGTTCGGGCCCCAGGGGCCCAACCCTGCTGGCCGGTGCCGGTCTCTGGGATTCGGTGGGAAAGGTCCCTTACCAGGCGATCTCCAGCCGGTGGGCGCCTTCCTGGGAAAGGGCCACCCGGAGAAGGTTCCGCTCCCGATCCACCAGGGTGGCCGTCGGGACGGCCCGGCCGTCGAGGCGCACCTGCCGGGGAGGTTCCGCCAGGAAGGGGAGCTCCACCTGGATCACCTCCCGGTCGGGCCGGTAGGGCCCTTGGGGCTCGCCCACCTCCAGGAGCAGCCGGTCCGTCTCGACGGTCACCTGGAGGCTCCGCCGGCTGCTCACGCCCTGCTCGTAGGCCAGGCTCGCGCCGTCGTCCTCGTAGAGGGTGCCCTGCCAGCGGGACGGCCTGGTGCCGGGGAAGAGGCGCAGGATGAGCCGGGCCCACCCCGCCTCGCCCGTGTGCTGGATGACCGGGCCCAAGGGAAGGGCGGCGCCGGCCCGGACAAAGAGGGGGATCCGCTCCAGGGGGGCCTCCACCACCTGGTGGGCCCCGCCCTCATAGCAGGTCCCCGTCCAGAAGTCGACCCACTCCCCCTGGGGCAGGTAGACCAGCCGCTCCCGGGCCCCCGGCTGGAGCACCGGCGCCACCAGGAGGTCCGCTCCCACGAAGAAGGCATCCTCGGTCCGGGCGGCTACGGGATCGTCGGGCGCGTGCCAGACCAGGGGCCGCATGATGGGCCAGCCCCGGGTGTGGGCCTCCCAGAAGCGGGTGTACAGGTAGGGCAGGAGCTGGTAGCGGAGCTCCAGAGCCTCCCGGGCCAGGGCTTCCACCTCGGGGCCGAAGGTCCAGGGCTCCTGCCGCCGGAAGGTCTTGGCGCTGTGATTCCGGCAGAAGGGATAGAAGGCGCCCAGCTGCATCCACCGGACCATCAGCTCGGGCGTGGCGTCCTCGGAGAAGCCGCCGATGTCGGGGCCCACGAAAGCCACCCCCGAGAGCCCCAAGTTGAGGAGCATGGGGATGGACATGGCCAAGTGTTCCCACCAGCTGGAGTTGTCGCCCGTCCAGACGGCCGCGTACCGCTGGATGCCCGCGAAGCCGGACCGGGTGAGGAGGAAGGGCCGCTCCTCAGGGCGGAGGCGCCGGAGCCCTTCGTAGGTCGCCTTCCCCATCAAGAGGCCGTACAGGTTGTGGACCTCCCGGTGCTGGCGGACCTCCCCCTGGTCCGTCCGGTGGACGGCCGTCTCGGGCAGGGTCCGGTCCTCATCCCGGGCATCGAAGATGACCGGCTCGTTCATGTCGTTCCAGATCCCGGCCACCCCTCGATCGAGGAGGGCCCGGTGGGCGTCACCCCACCACCGCCGGGTCCGCTCCTGGAGGAAGTCAGGAAAGTGGACCTCGCCGGGCCAGACCTGGCCTGTGACGGGCTCCCCCGACGGCGCCTCGACGTAGAGGCCCGCCTCCAGCCCTTCCTGGAAGAAGGCATAGGAAGGGTCCTTCTTCACCCCCGGGTCGACGATGGTCACCACCCGGAAGCCCTGCTCCTTCAGGCGGGCGCAGAGGGCCTCGGGGTCCGGGAAGCGGTCGGGATGCCAGGTGAAGACCCGGAAGCCGTCCATGTAGTCGATGTCCAGGTGGATCACGTCGCAGGGGAGGCGGCGCTCCCGGAAGGTGCGGGCCACCTCCGCCACCTCCTGCTGGGTGAGGTACCCCCAGCGGCTCTGGTGGTACCCCAGGCTCCACCGGGGTGGCAGGGGCATCCGGCCCGTCAGCTGGGTGTACCGCTCCAAGACCTGGGGGAAGGTGGGACCCGCCAGGAGGTAGTAGACGAGCCGGCCGCCCTCGGCCCAGATATGGTAGCGGCCGCTTCCGTCCGAGTCCATGTCGAAGTGGCTGCGGAAGGTGTTCTCCAGGAAGAAGCCATGGACCCGGCCCTCCTTCCAGACCAGGTAGAAGGGGATGGCCTGGTAGAGCGGGTCGGTGGTGGGCAGGTGGGGCAGGACGTCCCGGGCCCACATGGTCCACCGGCGGCCCCGCTTGTCCAGGTGCCCCGTCTTCTCCCCCAGACCGTAGACCCGCTCCCCGGGTTGGGCCTGCCGGAAGGTGTGGACCGTCTCGTACCGCCACCCCATGCCCAGCTCGGGGTCGTCCCGGTCGATCACCCGCCCCTCCCCATCGCGGAAGGTGAGGCGGATGGGATCCGTCTCGATCTCCACCCGGACGGCCTCGGTGGCCAAGATGAGCCGGCCGTCCTGCTCCTCTTGGGTGACGGCTGGTGGGGGAAACTCCGTCTCGCTTCGGCTGAAAGGGAGGGGTTCGGGGAGGTCGGGTCGGGGGATCAGCTCCACCCGGATCAGGTCGGGGGCCAGGCAACGGATCTCGAGCCGGGCCGGGGGCGCCTCCAGCACCACGCCGGTCGAGGTCCACCGGACCGACTGGGCCCGTCCGAGGGCCCGGTAGGCGGGGTCCATGGCACCAACCGCTCCTTCCCTGGAAAGAGTGCAAACGTTTTCGCTACGGCCATTCTAGCACACGGTCGCCCCACCCGCAACGAGAAGCGACGCGCCGCGGGGGCGGCCTTCTGGCGCCCCCGCGACAGACCCGAATGGGCGAGCCGATGTGGGGGAGTCCACCGGGGGACTTCCCCGCATCCGGGCCTGAACGCCCCGCCGGGTGGCGGTGGCGTCCGCCCCTAGCCTCGCGCAGGGCACGCGGCCGGCAACCGGGGAAGTGGCGGTGGAACGCGAAGCAATTGGATGCGGAGGTTCTCAAACCGCGGGCGCCGAAGGGAAGGGAGGCCCCGGCCTGCGCCGGGGCTGCCCCATGATGGGCAGGATCCGAAAGGAGGTGGCGGCACCCTTGGCCCGGTGGTCCTACGGGCCGGTGCTCAGGAGTTTTACGCCCACAGCCCGGGCATTTCTTGCCTACACCCTCTTCAACAGCATCGGCTTCGACATGCTCAACCTCGTCTTCAACCTCTACCTCCACAGCCTGGGCCACGGCCGGGACCTGATCGGCCTGGTCAACGGGGTGCCCTCCATCGCCGTCTTGCTGGTGGGGCTTCCCATCGGCATTTGGGCTGACCGGATCGGGTACCGGCCCTTCCTGGTGGCGGGCGCCTTCCTCAACGTGGTGGCCCTGGGCGGGATGGCCTTGTGGCCCGCCCCCGCCGCCCTGATCGGCTTCTCCATCCTCCGGGGCCTGGCCTGGGCCTGCACCTGGGTCCTCGGGCCGCCGCTGTTGATGGCGGAGAGCACGCCCCAGAACCGGGTCCATCTCTTCGCCGTCCACTCGGCCATCATGATGGGGTCGGGTTTCATCGGGAGCCTCTTGGCCGGCTCCCTGCCCGAAGCTTTGGCCGCCCGCTGGCAGGTGGGTCCCAGCAGCCCGGGGCCCCTGCGGGCCACCTTCGGGGTGGCCATCGCCTTCATGGCGGCCGCTGCTCTGCCCACCCTCCTCATCCGAAGCCAGGCGCCTTTGGGCCACCGCTCCCCCTTGCCCCAGACCCGGGCGGAGGCCCGCCTCTTCCTCCGCCTCCTGCTCCCTTCGGCCCTCATCGCCTTCGGCGCGGGCGCGATGGTGGTCTTCTTCCAGCTTTTCTTCAACCTCCGCTTCGGCATGGACCCGGGGGAGATAGGGATCCTCTTCGCGCTGGGTTCGGTGGCCACGGCCCTGGCGACCCTCGTGACCCCTCGCTTGAGCCAGCGCCTGGGCAAGGTCCGGACAGTGGTGGTGACCGAGCTGGCCTCCATCCCCTTCCTCCTGCTCCTGGCCTACTCCCGCCACCTGCCCTTGGTCATCGGGGCCTACTACATGCGCCAGGTCCTGATGAACATGGCCTCACCCGTTTCCAGCGCCTTTCTCCTGGAGCAGGTGCGGCCCGAGCAGCGGGCGACCCTCACCAGCCTCCACGCTATGCTGGGGTCCTTGGGACGGGGGGGTCTGGGGCCGGTGGTGAGCGGCTGGATGCAGGTACGGTGGGACTTCACGGGGGCCTTCACCCTCACCACCGTGGCCTACGTGTTGGGGACGTCCCTCTTCTACCTCTTTTTCCGGAACGTGCCTGAGCCCGAGCGGGTGCGGGCCAAGGCTCCGACGGAGGCTCCCTCGCCTTGAGCTGGGGCGGCCCAGGTGGACTCCCTCGGGGCCTAGGGTCCTGGCCCTGAGGCGCTCGGGCGGGGACGCCTCGAGGGGGGGACGCCTAGATAGGGGGCTCCTCCGGCTGGGGTTCGCTCACCCAGCGGAGGGCTGACTCCCGAAGGGCCTCCTCCCGCTGGGCGAGCAATCGACGGACCGCCGGCCCGCCGAGGCTCCCGGCGAGCCGGGCGGGCGTGCTCCGGATCGGTTCGTCCTGCACCTGCACTGTGAGCTCGGACGCCACCTCGTGTTGGAGTTGACGGAGCGCCTCCCGGATCTTACGGGTCTCCTCGGGGGCCAAGCGGTCTCCCTCCCTGGACAGGGGCGTTACTGGTTCAGGTTCGCCCCCTGCTGCTGCGCTGGGGCCGTCACGTTGGAGAGCGGCTGCGAGAACGCCTGCTGGAAGCCAGCCCGGACATTGCCGGCCGCCTGGTCCACCAGGGACTGCTCGGCGGCAGCGATCATGCGCCGCACCATGTGCCCGCCCACCGCGCCACACTCGCGGGCGGAGATGTTGCCCCAGTATCCGGTCTTATATTCCGGGTTGATCCCCAGCTCGGTCGCGACCTCGTACTTGAACTGGTCCAGGGCCGCCGCCGCCTGGGGGATCAGCCGGTTGTTCCTCTTCTGCCCTTCGGCCACCTGTGTCCCTCCTTCGCTCGCCTGGCCCTAGTATGGGCGGCGGCGCGGAAGGACCATGCTAGTGCCTTTTCCCTCTGATGAGCGGCGATCGGCGTTAGAGATGGGCTTCGATCTGCTCAGGCAGGCCCTGGACCCGGGACCCCACGTGGCGGTGAACCTCCTGCCCGTTCTTGAAGAGGATCAGGGTGGGGATGCTCATGATCCCGTACCGCCCTGGGGTCTCGGGGTTGGCGTCCACGTCCATCTTGGCCACCCGGAGCCGCCCGGCATACTGGCTGGCCCACTGCTCCACCACGGGCGCGATGGCCCGGCAGGGCATGCACCAGTCAGCCCAAAAGTCGACCAGAACGGGAAGGTCGGACTGGAGTACCTTCTCTTCAAAATCGGCGTCGGTCACGTTCAGCACAGCGCCGTCCTGACTCATCCGTTCCCCTCCTTGCGCTTTCAACCCTCACAGGCGGAAACCGTTCGGAGACCGTTTCATTATACCAGTGGACAGCCCCGGCGCCCAGGCGGCCCACGAGTCCCGGCGGCTCAGGACCCCAGACGGCCCGGGCGCCCCGGCCCTGTCCTCGCCCCGAGGGGGCAACCGTGGTATAGTGAGAGCGAAGTTCACTCAGGTTCTGGGAGGTGCCCTGCCACGTCCCGTATGGTGCCTGAGGGGGAGGCCCTGGTGGAGCAGGCCCGTCATCAGGGCTTTCGCGTTCCCCCGCCAACCAAAGTGGCCATTCCGCTCATCGACGTGCACACCCACGCCTTCCCCGACCGGCCCACCCATGAGCTGGTGGAGGCGGCGGAGCTTTACCAGGTGGAGCGGCTGGTCGCCCTGGCCAGCCTGGAGCAGAGCGTGGAGGTGCAAAGCCAGTTTCCCCACATGGTCCTGCCGGGACCCATGCTCGATTTCACCCACTGGCAGGATCCGGACCGGTTCGCGGCGACCAACATCGCCGTGGTCCGGGAGGCGGCCCGGGCGGGCGCGCCCTTGATCAAGCTCTGGTTCGCCCCCCGGTTCCAGGACCGGGTCCCCATGAAGCTGGACGACGCCCGGCTGGACCCCATCTTCGAAGAGATCGGGCGCCAGAAGCTGGCGGTGCTGGTCCATGTGGCCGACCCGGACATCTGGTTTGCCAAGTACTACACCGACACGGCCCGCTACGGCACCAAGGCCGACCAGTACCCGCCCTTGGAGTACCGCCTCGAGCGGCACCCGGAGATCGTCTTCATCAGCGCCCACATGGGCGGGGATCCGGAGCACCTGGATCACCTGGCCGAGCTTATGGACCGCTACCCCAACTACCACGTGGACACCAGCGCCACCAAGTGGATCGTCCGGGAGCTGGGCCGTAAGCCCGCGGAGGCCCGGGACTTCTTCCAGGCCTACGCGGACCGCATCCTCTTTGGGTCTGACCAGGTGGTCTTCCGGGCAGAGGACGCCGAACCCCACCGGTACCGGATGCGGTACTGGATCCACCGGGCCTTCTGGGAGACGGACATCCGGGCCCCTTCGCCCCTGCCCGACGGGGACGCGGAGGGGGAGCCGCAGCTGAACGGCCTCGACCTGCCGGTGCCGGTCTTGGAGAAGGTCTACCGGGAGAACGCCCTCCGCCTCCTCCGTCTGCCTGCCGGCCCCAAAAAGGAAGCGACGGATCCCTGACGCTAGGGACCCGTCGCGCCCCGGCCCAGGCAGGCCCTTTCCCCGCTAGGCCTGCTCCAAGAGGTCAGCGGTGACCCAATCTTGGAAGGCGGTGCCCTCCAGGAAACGCTCCACGTCCAGGGCGGCCTGGCAGCCGGAGCCGGCGGCCGTGATGGCCTGGCGGTAAATGGGATCGGCCACGTCGCCCGCGGCGAAGACCCCCCGGGCGCTGGTCGCGGTGCCCTGGAAGGTGCGGATGTACCCCCGCTCGTCCATGGCCAGCTGCCCACGGAAGAGCTCGGTGTTGGGCTGGTGGCCGATGGCGATGAAGACGCCGTCGGCCGGGTGCTCCGCCAGCTCGCCCGTGACCACATCCCGCAGCCGCAGGGCCGTCACCCGCCCCGTTCCCTCGTCCAGGATCTCTTCCACCACTCGGTTGAAGAGGACCTCGATCTTGGGATGCTCCAGCACCCGCTGCTGCATGATCTTGGAGGCCCGGAGCTGGTCCCGCCGGTGAACGATCCGGACCCGCCGGGCGAAGCGGGTGAGGAAGAGGGCCTCCTCCATGGCCCAATCGCCGCCGCCCACCACGTAGAGCTCCTTGTCGGGGAAGAAGGCGCCGTCGCAGGTGGCGCAGGTGGAGACGCCCCGGCCCATCAGCCGCTCCTCGCCCGGCACCCCCAGCCGCTTGGCGGAAGCCCCGGTGGCGACGATCACCGCCCGGGCCTCATAGACCTCCCCCTGGGCCTCCACCCGCAAGGGGTAGGTGGTGAAGTCCACCCGATCCACCCGGGCGAACCGCATCTCCGCGCCGAAACGGGCGGCCTGGCGCTCCATGTTCTGCATCAACTCGGGCCCCAGAATCCCGTCGGGGAAACCGGGGAAGTTCTCCACCTGGGTGGTGGTGGTCAACTGGCCCCCCGGCTCGTCGCCCTGGAAGACCAGGGGGCGGAGCTGGGCCCGGGCCGTGTAGAGGGCCGCGGTGTACCCTGCGGGGCCACCGCCGATCACGATCACATCCCGCACTGGGATCCCTCCCCAGAGGTACCCTGGTCCCTTCTCGCTCTAGTATAGCGCGCCCCAACGCGCCGGGCCCGGTGGCCCGAGCGGCGGGCCCTCCCGCCGCTCAACCCCGGGTATACCTGAGGAAGGTCCGGCCGTCGTCCTCCTCGTCCCCTTCCTCGGGCTCCGGGGCCGTCACCGCGGGAAAGGCCCGGGTGTCGTCCTCATCGTCCTCGGCCGCCCCCCGCTCCGGCTCCCACGCCGGCTCATCGCTGTCGGGGCGCCGGTTCAGAGCCTCTCCCGGCGCCGGCGAGTCCAGGTAGGCTTCGGTGAGGCGCCGGAGCTGGCGGAGGAGCCGGTCGACCTCCTCCCGGAGTTCCCGGAGGCGGGTCTGCTCCCGGCTCACCCGCTCCCGGGCCTCCGCCTCGATCCGGGCCGCCCGCTGCCGGGCCTCCTCCACGATGAGGCGGGCCTCCCACTGGGCGTTGGCCCGGAGCTCATCGGCCGCCTGCCGGGCCAACGCGGCCGCCTCCCGCAGATCGGCCGACAGCTCGGCGCTCCCGCCCTTGGCCCCTTCGGGCAGGCCCTCGGCCCGCTCCCGGGCCGGCTCCGGCGCCCGTTCCCGCCCCGGCTCGGCCCCCCGCTCTACCCGCTCCCGGAGCCGCTCGTACTCCTCGATCAGGCGGCCGAGAAACTCGTCCACCTCTTGGGGGTCATACCCGCGGAAGACTTTCCTGAACTCGATGTGGCGCAACGCGCGCGGTGTGAGCATTCAGCCTGCCCCTCCTCCATCCCCCGAGCCACAGGCTCCCGGCTGGAGCAGGAGCCCACCCATCACAAGAGCACGGTCCACAAGAACCGGACCACCAGCTGGCGAGCCACCTCCAAGGCCAGGAAGACCAGCACCGGCGAGAAATCGATCATGCCCAAGGGGGGCAAGAGCCCCCGGAAGGGCCGCATCACCGGCTCGGTCATCCGGTAGAGCCAGCGCACCACCGGATTGTAGGGGTCGGCGTTGACCCACGAGGTGAAGATCCGGGCGAGAAGGATCAGCTCGTACAGCTGGAACAGACTGTTGACCAGGCGGATCAGGCCCACCCTACTCCCCCTCCTTGGCCTCGCCGTTGGCCGGCTCCTCCTCCCGGCCGCCGGCGGAGAGCTCCTGGGACCGGCGGGTGGCCGCCCGGACCGCCCCGGCCAGGGCCGCCCGGACCGCCCCCTCTTCCAGCACCTGGATCCCGGCGGCCGAGGTGCCGCCCGGCGAGGTGACCATCTCCCGCAAGAGGGCCGGGTGGAGTCCCCCCTCCAAGACCAGCCGGCCCGCCCCCACACAGGTCTGGGCGGCCAGCTTCACCGCCACCTCTCGGGGCAGCCCGCAGGCCACGCCCCCTTCGGCCAGGGCCTCGATGACCAGGGCCAAGAAGGCGGGTCCCGAGCCGGAGAGACCCGTCACCACATCGAGGAGGGGTTCAGGCAACAGGAAGACCTGGCCCACCGCGCCCAGGATCTGCCGGGCGAGCTCCGCTTCCTTCTCCCCCGCCCAGCGGCCCAGACTGAAGCCCGACGCCGCCTCCCCCACCAGGCAGGCCACGTTGGGCATGGCCCGGACCACCGGCACCCCATCGCCCAGGTGGCTCTCCAGGAACCGGATGCGGACCCCCGCCGCGATGGAGAGGATGAGGTGGTGGGGGGTGAGGTGGGGCCTGATCTCCTGAAGCACCCCTTCAATCTGCTGGGGCTTCACCGCCAGGATGAGCACCTCGCCGAACCGGGCCGCCTCTTCGTTGCTGGCCCCGGCCCGCACGCCGTAGCGGCGGGCCACCTCCTCCAGGCGGGAACGCCGGACATCAGCGGCCATGAGGGCCTGAGGCTCGACCAAACGGCGGGTGACCAGACTGCGCACCAGAGCCTCGCCCATGGCTCCGGCGCCGATGAGGCTGACGCGTCGCTCCAGCATGGGGTCCTCCTGTCACAGGCTCGTGAAGGGGGGCCGGTCCGTCTCCTCCCCCGGGAGCCAGTCGATGGTCACGTTGCTGGGTGTGAAGAGGAAGATCCAGTCGCCCACCTTCTGGAGGTGGCCGTCCAGGGCGAAGGCGGCGCCGCTCATGAAATCGATGATCCTCCGGGCCACGTCCCCTTGGGCCCGCTCCAGGGTGATCAGCACCGGACGGCGGCGCTTCAACTCCTCGGCCAGCGCCTCCACCTCGTCGAAGCTGGTCGGCTCGGCCACCACCACGTTCATCTGCTGGGCGCCGGCTCCCGGCAGGCTGACCAGCCGGCCCCGCCGCCGGATGGCGATCTCATCGGACACCGGGGCGGGTTCGGCCGCGGCGGCCGGTTCCTCCTCCTGCTCAATGCCCATGAACTTCAAGACCCGGTCAAGAAACCCTCGCTCCACGGGCTCACCTCCCCGGGGCCGCCGGGCGGGGTCCCACCAGCACGGTCCCCAGACGGATCATGGTCGCCCCTTCCTCCACCGCCACCTCAAAGTCGTTGCTCATCCCCATGGAGAGCCACGGCAGCTCCAGGCTGAAGCGGTCTTGCAGGGCGTCCCGGAGCTCCCGCAGGCGGCGGAAGACGGGCCGCACCTCTTCCGGATCGTGGGCCAAGGGGGCGACGGTCATCAAGCCTTCCACCCGCAGGCCCGGGAGCTGATCCAGCCGGGCGAAGAACTCGGGGACCCTCTCCGGGGCGAAGCCATGCTTCTGAGCCTCGCCGCCCACATTGACCTCCACCAGCACCGGCACCACCCGCTGGGCGGCCACCGCCCGGCGGCTCACCGCCTCCGCCACCTCCCAGCGGTCGATGGCGTCCAGCCAGTCAAAGAGCTCCAGGGCCCGCCGGACCTTGTTCCGTTGGAGGGGACCGACGAGCCGCCAGGTCGCGGGCCGCTGCACCTCGGGCTTCTTGGCCAGGGCCTCCTGCACCCGGTTCTCACCGATCTGGTCGATGCCGGCGGCCACCAGCTCCTCCACCCGGGAGGCGGGGTGGCCCTT
Organism: Limnochorda sp.; assembly: GCF_047459355.1. Classification (NCBI taxonomy): domain Bacteria; kingdom Bacillati; phylum Bacillota; class Limnochordia; order Limnochordales; family Limnochordaceae; genus Limnochorda; species Limnochorda sp. The sequence goes on from NZ_VSCV01000016.1 coordinate 45,012, forward strand.
GGTGACGGCCACGATGGTCACTTCGGCCGGGTCCCGCCCGGCCCGTTCCGCGGCCTGGGCCACCCGTTCCCGGACCTGCTCCACCCTGGCTGCAACCTCAGACACGGACGGACCCTCCTACCCGCTATGGGTTCCGTCCGGCCTCAGGGATCTCCTGCCGGGGCCGGGGCGGGCCGCTCGCCCAAGAGCCGGGGGTTGACCACCACCGAGCTCCCCAGGGGCAGGCCTTGGACCGCCGCCCACACGCCGTCGCTCCCCTTCACCTGGACCCGGGTGAAAAGCCGCCGCCCCCCCACCTCCACCAGCACCCCCGTCGCGCCCTCCCGGGCCACCAGGGCGCTCACCGGGACGACCGCCCCCTCCCACCGGTCCAGGATCAGGGCCCCCCGCACCTTTCGCTGGGTGAGGGCGGCCTCCGGCACCGCCTCCAGCTCGATGAGGAGGCCGGTCTCCTCACCGAAGAAGACCACCCGCCCGACCCGGCCAGCCACCGGCGGGCCGCCCTCGGGCTGGAAGAGGAGCCGTCGGCCTTCGGCCAGGCCGTGGCCGCTGGGCAGGAAGAGGTAGAGCCAGACCTGGTGGCTGTCGACCAGCCGCCCCACGGGCTGGCCCGCCACCACCCGGTCCCCCGCGGCGAAGCGGCGGGTACGGCTGTCCAGGGCCCGCACCGCCCGGGGGGTGAGCTCCTCCACCCGGCCCGGCTGGAGCCGCTCCTCCAGCCCGTCCACCCAGAGGTCAAACCGGCCCGCCTCGGGCGCCTGGATGACATCCGTCGCCGACTGGAGCCGGCGGAGCACGGCCCGCTGCCGCTCCTCCAGCCGCTCCTTCTCCGCCTCCAGGGCGACCCGCTGGGCGGCCAGCGCCTCCTCCTGCTCAGCCGCCCAGGCTTGGAGCCGGGAGCGGAGCTGGAGGAGGGACTCCAGCTCTGCCTGCCGGCCGAAACTGGCGGCGAACGCGATCTGGCTCTCCAGAGCCGCCTCCTGCTCCTCCCGCTCCCGCCGGAAGGCGGCCTCCGCCTGGCTCTGGGCCCGGAGGGCCTCATCTGTCCGGGCCAGCTCCTGGGCCAGAACCTCCAGCTCCTGGCTCAAGGCCGCCCGTTCCACCCGGTCCACCACCTCGGCCACCACCGCGCCCTTGGGCACATGCTGGCCGCCTTGGACCAGGGGCACCAGGTAGCCGCTGGCGCCCGCGGTGAGGACCCACTCCCGGCGGAGGACCCAGGCCTCCACCGGCAGCCTCCGCTCCACGACCGAGGCCTGGACGGGCACCGTTCGGACCAGGGCCTCCCGGACCAGCCGCCAGCCCGCCTGTCCCGCCCAGAGAAGGAGGGCTCCCAGCAGGCCGGCCAGGACCAGGGCCTGGACCCGCAGGGGCCGCCGCCTCATGTCAGAAGCACCCAGGCCCCCACGGCCCACGTGTAGAGGGTGAACCACCAGAGCCGCCCCCGCTGGACCAGCCGCAGGAGGGCGTGGATGGCCCCGTAGCCCGAGACCGCGGCCGCGGCGGCACCCACCAGGAGGGTCCCCTCCAAGGGGCTGCCCGTCTGGGCCAGGTCCACCAGGGTCAAGAGGAAGGCCCCCCCGATGGCGGGGATGGCCATGAGGAAGGCGAAGTTGGCCGCATCAGCCCGGTCCAGCCGGGCCAGCAGACCGAAGCTCAAGGTGGTCCCCGACCGGGAGAGGCCGGGGAGGATGGCCAAGGCCTGGCCGATCCCCATGAGGAGGGCCTGGCCCGCGGAAAGGCGGGCCGCCTGCTGGGGATCGACGGGAGCGGCCGCCGGCCGGGCCCGCCGCTCGGCCACCAAAAGGAGCCCGCCGGTGAGGAGGAGCATCCAGCCCACCAGCTCCACCGAGCCGAAGAGCCGGTCGATCTGGGGCTTGAGCAGAATGCCGGCCAGACCGGCCGGGACCGAGGCCAGGAGGAGCAGGCCCAAGAGCCTCAGGTCGTCGGCCGTCTCCCGGTCCCTGGGCCCGCCCCGCGAGAGCTGGGGAAGGGCCCAGACTCCCCGGATCAGCCGCAGGACGGTGGACCGGTAGGCCACCAGGAGGGCGAGCAGGGTCCCCACATGGGCAAAGACTTCAAAGGTGATCCCATCCGGCTGGACGCCCAGCAGGACCTGGACCAGAACCAGGTGACCCGAGCTGGAGACGGGGAGGAACTCGGTCAGGCCCTGGACCACGCCCAGGATCAACGCGTCCAGCAAGCTCATCGCGCGATCGCCTCCGGGAGGGAAGGTGGCGTACGCCCCACCACTTCCCCCCGGAGGCCGCCCTCCCCTGCTGGGCCTGGCGCCTAGCGGGCCACCTCACCCTCGGAGGTGGGCACCACCTGGAGAATCTCCTCGATCTGCCCCGAGGAGGCGTTGACGAAGATGATGAACTCCGTCTCGTCCACGGTCCCCCGGTACTCGTAGGTGAGCACTTCCCGGAGGCCTTCGGTGGGGATCAAGGCCAGCCGCCCCTCCCCCCGGGGCTCAAAGTCGGGCGGCAACCGGCGGCGGGCCTCTTCCTCCTCCAGCTCCGGCTTCTCCAGCTTCCGTTCCGTGTGGTTCATCAGGTAGCTCTGGGCATCGTACTGGAGGATCTCCCCGTTGTCCGCGGCCACCGTCACCTTGATCATGTCGGGGTAGATGAGCACCCCGTCCACCTTGGGGACCAGGGTGAAGGTGGTTCGGCCCTGGGAACCGATGGAGTCCACGGCCACCAGGTCCGTATCCTCCATCCGCTCCCGGGCGAAGGCCTCGGCCTTCTCCCGCATAGCCTCCCGATCCAGCCGGTTCTCCTCCACCCGCCGGGAGGAGTTCATCCAGACGACGGCCCCGCCCTGGCGGGCCACGTCCAGGGTGTAGACGGCCCCCGCCTCCCCCTCCCGCCGGACGGCCACATGGTAGCCGGGGATCCGCCCCTGAACCCGGTCGGTCACCTCCACCCGGTAGCCCTCCCGGTCGGCGGCCGGGAGGAAGCGCCGCACGATGGCCTCGGCCTCGGCCTCGCTCACCTCATCCCCCGAAAGCCCCCGGGGCTTCCGCTCGGTGATGTGGTCCGAGAAGGGCCCGTCGTAAGTCAGGGTGGGGACCTCCTCGAGGTGGGTCTCCACCCGGCCCAGACCGTCACCCAGGGCCCCGCCCACCGAGGCGGTCAGCCCCCGGGCCGCGGCCCGTTGGAGCTCCATCCAGCCCGAGGGGCCATCGGCCTGGGCCCGTTCGAAGACGCCGTGCAGCTCGCTGGCCAGCTTCCCCGCCTCCTGGCTCAGCTCGGCCAGCTGCCGCCGGGCCTCATCGTCGGGCACGGTCCCCCGCGCGATCTGGCGGACCAGGCTGTAGGCGTAATCCCCTGCCTGGGCCAGGAAGGTGCTGGTCCGCATCATCCGGCCCACGGGCAGGGGCAGCTGGCCGATGCTCGTTTGGGCCATGCCCGCATCCCGCCAAATCTCCGTCAGGAGCGGGATCTGATCGCCCGGACCGCTGGCCACCGCCACCTTGGCCAGGTTGGCCTCCATGTTGTCCACGCCGTCCAGGAGGAACTGGAAGGCCTGCTGGTACCGGGTTCCCACCGCCAAGGCCAGCTGGTCCCGCTCGGCGCGGAGGCTCAGGGCCCAGGCGCCCACCCCCAGGAGGGCGATCATCAGCAGTGCCGAGAGGCTGCGAAACCGCTTCTCCCCGTTCTCCACCGTCGCTCCCCTTCCCCTTCAGCCGTTCCCCCCACGGATGCCTCCTTACAGGGCAAAGACGTGGGCCCCCACCTGGCGGACCACGGGCCGGGACCAGATCCACGCGCTGACGGGCTTGGACGGGTTCCAGAAGAAGAGGGACCCGTACGTGGGATCCCAGCCGTTCAGCGCGTCCCGGGCCGCCTGCCAAGCCAGGGCCGAGGGCGTCCGCCGCCAGATGAGCCCGTTGGTCACCGACTCGAAGGCATGGGGCTGGAAGATGACCCCGGCGATGGTGTTGGGGAACTTGGGGCTCTTCACCCGGTTGAGCACCACCGCGGCGATGGCCACCATCCCCTCGTAGGGCTCGCCCTGCCCTTCCGCCTCGATGAGGCGGGCCAGGAGGGTCAGGTCGTCGCTTCGGGCCGCCACCGGCGTGGCCGCCCGCTGGGCTTGGGCCCGCCAGCCCAGACCCAGGGCCGACCAGGTGGCCGGGCCGACGATCCCGTCCACCCGGAGGCCGTTGCGGGCTTGGAAGCGGCGGACCGCCTGGGAGGTGCTGTTGCCGAAGATGCCGTCGATGGGCCCCCGGTAGTAGCCCCACTCCTGCAGGCGCCACTGGAGGACCCGGACTTGCTGCCCCCGGGAGCCCCAGTAGAGGGTGGGCCGTTGGGCCAGCGCGGCCGGCGCCGCCGCGGCCAGAACGGCCAGGAGGACCAAGGTGAGGATCCCGGTGGGAACCCACCGCCGGGGCGTGCCACCCCGGAGAGGAACCGTCTGCATGCCACGTCACCCGCCCTTTCCAGCCGTAGGCTTTCCCCGGCCCCAGGCCCCTTATGCCCTCGGGATCGACGGCCCTCGGCATCCAGCGGGGCCTGGTCCCGGCGGACCAGGCCCCGGGCAACCCGCGCCGAGGTAGCACCACCCCAGCACCGGCCCAATAGGATGTACTGGCCAAGCGGAGCCGTCCTCCTGAGCTCCTGGCAGATGGAAAGGGGGGAAACGTTCATGGCTCAGCGTGTCAAGGGCGCCACCCTCTCCTACTGGCAGCGCCAGACCGAGCAGGTGATGGCCCCCATCGCACCCATGGCCGGGGGTGAGGAACCCTTCAAGCGGGAGTGCGTCATGGTGGAGAAGGTGTACGATGAGTGCACCGTGAGCGAGTGCCCCACCGTCACCTTCACCCGCCTCGCCGGCATCCCCACCGGGGTGGTGGACTGCCGGGTGATCGACTCGGAGATCCGCGACACCTCCATCCCCAGCGACGGCACCGTCGAGTTCACCATCAAGTGGAAGATGGAGGTCGTCTACTCCGTCGAAAACCAGACCCGCACCGTCGTCGAGACCTTCGCCCTGACCAAGCGGGTCCGCCTCCCCGGCGCCCGGGTGGGCATGTCCGTCAGGACCTTCCACCTGGTCCAGTGCCTCAACTGCCGGCCCGTCACGAGCAACGATGCGGTCTACATCGAGTGCGAGGTCGGCATCTTCGTGGTGGTGAAGGCGACCTTCATGGTCCAGCTCGAGGTGGAGCGGGCCCGGTTCTGCCCGCAGCCACCCGAGTGTGTCCAGATCTCCCCCATCGGGTGTCCCGAATGGGCCGACCTGGTGGAATCGGGGCAGCTCTGGCCACCCTTCCCGCCCCAGCTGGACCACCACTGACCGCAACGAGGGAGCACGCCCTCGGCGGCTCCCTCGTCACCGGTCCCCTCCTCGGGGGCCACCGGCCGAAGCGGGCCCAGCCCCGAGCCCGTCCCGTCACCCGCCCGAGTTTGTTCGTCTTCCCAACCAACTTCTTTCCCTTCTGTGCTACAATACCCAGGGGCGAGTGACGCGCTTTTCTGTGATTGACGCTTCTATGCGTCGCGTGCGACTGGCCGGAGTGATCAACCAACACCCCTCAAGGAGGTTCGGATCGGGATGACGAGAACGGCTCGGACAGGCCTCGCCTCTCTCCTGGCCCTGGCCCTGATCCTCCCGCTCCTGGGGCTCTCCTCGCCCGCGGTCGGGCAGAGCGCGCCTCACCTGGAGTTCACCACCGTCACCTTCGAGGATGGGACCCTCAGCGGGGTGGAAGGTCGGGGCGAGGTGGAACGGCTGACGGTCACCGATGAAGCCAACCGGACCGAAGGCGGCCGGTACGCCCTCAAGGTGGAGGGCCGCTCCCAGGGCTGGCACGGCCCCTCCCTCCGGGTGGAGCCGTACCTGGAGCCGGGCCAGGAGTACCTGGCCTCGGTCTGGGTGCGGCTCATTGAGCCCGCCCAGGCCCGGCTCCAGCTCTCCACCCAGATCGGCCAGGGGAGCGCGGCCAGCTACGTCAACCTGACGAGCCTGGTGGTCACCCCCGACGACGGCTGGGTCCTCCTGGAGGCGCCCTACCGGTACACAAGCCTGGGCGATGGCTACGTCACCCTGTACGTCGAAAGCCCCGACAGCCCCACCGCCTCCTTTTACATCGACGACATCCACCTGGAGCCCACCGGCTCGGGCCCCATCACCTTCGACCGGAACCTCACCCCCCTCAAGGAGGTCTACGGGGACCTCTTCCTCATCGGGAACGTGGTCTCACCCGCGGACCTGGGGACCATCAAGTTCGACTTTTTGACCCACCACTACCACGTGGCCACCGCCGAAAACGCCATGAAGCCCGAAGCCCTCCAGGAGGTGAAGGGCGAGTTCACCTTCGACACGGCCGACCGGATGGTGGATGCGGTGCTGGCCGCGGGTCTGAAGATGCACGGCCACACCCTGGCCTGGCACCAGCAGACGCCCGTCTGGATGCACACCGACCCGGAGACGGGCCGGCCCCTCCCCCGGGACGAGGCCCTGGCCAACTTGCGGGCCCACATCCGGACGGTGATGGAGCACTTCGGCGACCGGGTCATCTCCTGGGATGTGGTCAACGAAGCGATCGTCGACAACCCGCCCGATCCCGACGACTGGCGGGGCGCCCTCCGGCCCTCGGGCTGGTACCAGGCCATCGGCCCCGACTGGGTGGAGCAGGCCTTCCGGGCGGCCCGGGAGGTGCTGGATGAGCACCCCGAGTGGGCGATCGCCCTCTACTACAACGACTACAACCTGGACAACCAGGCCAAGGCCCGGGCCGTGGCCCGCATGGTGGAGGAGCTGAACAGGACGTACGCCGCGGAGACGGGCGGCCGGCGGCTGATCGACGGCATCGGCATGCAGGGCCACTACAGCATCACCACCAACCCGGCCAACGTCCGCCTCTCCCTGGAACGGTTCGCCGCCTTGGGCGTGGAGGTGAGCATCACCGAGCTGGACGTGACCGCCGGCGACGCCTTCCAGCTGACGGAGGAGGAGGCCTTAGCCCAGGCGGTCCTCTACGCCCAGCTCTTCCAGATCTTCAAGGAGCACGCCCCAACCATCGCCCGGGTCACCTTCTGGGGCCTGGATGACGGCTCCAGCTGGCGGGCCGATCGGAACCCCCTCCTCTTCGACCGGGCCCTCCAGCCCAAGTTGGCCTTCCACGCGGTGCGGGATCCGGAGCTCTTCCTGGCCGCCTATGAACCGCCGCCCAAACCCGAGGCCCGCCACGGCACAGCCACCTTCGGCACCCCGGTCATCGACGGCGAGGTGGACCCCATCTGGCACCAGACGCCCGCCCTGCCTCTGGACCGGTACCAGACGGCCTGGCACGGGGCGTCGGGCACGGCCCGGGTCCTCTGGGATCACGAGCACCTCTACGTGCTGGTGCAGGTGACCGACGAGCAGCTGGACCGGAGCGCCTCCAACCCGTGGGAGCAGGACTCCATCGAGGTCTTCATCGACGAGAACAACGCCAAGACCACCTCCTACGAGGCCGACGACGGCCAGTACCGGGTGAATTATGTCAACGAGCCGACCTTCAACCCGGCGGGGATCGGGGCGGGCTTCGCCTCCTCGGCCCGGGTGGAGGGGACGGCCTACACCGTCGAGGTGCAGATCCCCTTCCGGACCATCCGGCCCGAGGAAGGGACCACCATCGGCTTCGATGTCCAGATCAATGACGCCCGGGACGGCGTCCGGCAGAGCATCGCCACCTGGAACGACCTGACCGGGAACGGGTGGCAGGATCCGTCGGTCTTCGGCCACCTCACCCTGGTGACCGAGGCCCAGTGAGCACGAAGCGCCCGCCCTCGTCGGAGGGCGGGCGCTGCCGGGCCGTCGGGAGAGCCGCCTGCGGCGCGGCTCTCCTGACGGCGACAGGCTCCCGGCCGTTTACCGGGGCTGCATGAACATCTCGGCCACCCAAATCCGCCCGCCCTGGCGGACCACCCCGGCGCCCATGTGGGTGAAGCCGGCGCTCAGGATGTTGGCCCGGTGACCGGGGCTCTCCATGAAGGCCCGGTGGATGGTCTGGACCGAACCGCCCATGCCGATGTTCTCTCCCCAGTACTTGGGGTTGAGGCCGGCGGCCAGCATCTGGTCCCGCGCGGTGCCCAAGGTGGGCGAGACGTGGTCAAAGTAGCCGTTGACCGCCATATCCCGCGCCTTGGTCCGGGCCAGGCTGGTCAGGGTGCTGTGGGTCGCCAGCGGCGCCCGGCCGTGGGCCGCCCGCTCGGCGTTGGCCGCATCCACCAGGTACTGCTCCTCCGACGGGCTGGCGCCCGGCGTCCCCGTCGTGGGGGGCGTCGGGGGCGTCACCGGGTCGGGCGCGGGCTGGGGCGCCGGCTGGGGGCTGGGTGCGGGCCGGGAGGGGGTGACGGACCAACCCCAGCCGATGCTGCCCGACCAGGACCAGCTGCCACTGGAAGTGCCACCCGAGCCGCTCGAACCTCCGGTGTTGGACCCGCTCGAGCCGCTGGAGCCCGTGCCGGGCGTCCACGACCAGCCCCAGGAACCGTTGCCACCCGTGTTGGAGCCGGACCACCCGCCGCTTCCCGACGACGACTGCCAGCTTCCCCAACCGCCGCTCCCGTTCCAGGAGCCGTTCCACGACCAGCTCTGGGCCAGGGCCTCCTGGGCGCCGGCCACCACGAGCAAAGCCGCCAAGAGTGCAATGATGGTTCCGCGTCTCAGGTTCTGCAAGAGCATGCCTCCTCCAGGGTGCAAGGAGCACCAGGTACCGGGGAGTTAGACACGGCGACAGGCCCTTCCTCGCCAAGAAGCCTAGGGAAAGGCCTCCAGTTGGTGGTATGGGCGGGAAAAAGGTCATACGTTTGCGGTGAAGCAGGCGGGGAGGCGACCGATATGGCCGAGTTGGGGCGGGCTGAGGTGATCCTGGACGGGGTCGGCCGGCTGGAAGAGGCCCAAGAGCTGGTGGACGTCCGGCTGGAGGTCGTCGACCTCGTCTGGAACTGGGAAAGCCAAGGCTTGGTGGCCGAAGGGGCCGTCCGCACCTACATCTACTACCAAAAGGAAGACGGCACCATCGAGGGGGAGGGGGTGGAGATCCCCTTCCACGGCGTGGTCCTGCCGCCGGCCAGCGCGGCCCAGGCGGTGCGCGTCCGCCTGGAGGAGGTTCGGGAAGAGCACCAGTTTGACCCCCAGGACCGGTCCTTCAGCCAGAGCATCCACCTCTTCCTGGTGGCGGAACCTGCCCCAGAGGAACCGGACGCCGTTGAACCGGCCCCTGGGGAACCGGGCGTTCCGGAGCCACCCACGGAGGAGCCCCTGAAGCCGGCCCAGCCTTCGCCGGCCCCCGAGGTGGCCGCTCCACAGGAGGAGGCCGAGGTGGCGGTCCCCGTCGCCCGGGCTTCCGAGGTCCACGCCGCCGAGCCGGACGCCGAGGCGGTCCCCGCCCCCGAAGCACCCCTTCCGGCGGCCCAGAGCGAACCCTCCGGGCCGCCATCCAGGGAAGCGGAAGAACTAGCCCCCTCGGTCCCCGAGGCCGGCAAGGAGGGGGCCGACCACCCAACCCCGGCCCTCCCGCCCCGCCTCGAGCCGGCGGAAGCGCCGGCGGAGGCGCCCTTGGTGGCCGCCCATGCGGCACCGTCCGCCACGGGCGGCGGCGCCCCCTTCTCCGGTGCCCAACCATCGCCCGAGGCGCCGGCGGTCGACGATGGGGTCATCGTCTGGAAGCCCTTCCCGGACGAGTAGGCTCAGCGGCTGAGCCTGCTGGCGATCTCCCGCTGGATGAAGGTGGGCGTAAAGACGGAGGAGAAGCGGATCTCGCCGTCGATCATCACCACCGGCAACCGCCCCCGGCCCTGGCGCAGGAAGGCGTCCACCTCGGGGTACTGGCGGTACGCCTCGTCGTTGACGTCCACATACTGGAAGCGAACCCGGTCGCCGAACCGGCGGGCGAGCCCTCGCCCGAAGGAGAGGGCCACGTCAGCCTGGGAGCGGCCGTGGTGGCACCCGTAGCAGGCCCGCAGGTTCCGGGATCCGAAGACGATCACCTCCACCGGGCCTGCTTGGCGCCGGCGGCGGTGGAAGGTGGGGGTGACGAAGGGGCTCCAGCCCGGTGGCACGGTGCCAGTCCGTTGGGACATGGGACACCCTCCTCTGTTCCGAGTCTCACCCCTTCAGGCTATGTCCGCCCGACCTTTCCGGTCTCACGGGCCCGGCCCGGAGCTGAGCCAATAGGGCAGGGCTGCCCCCGGCTGCAGGTGGGGATCCAAGTAGTCGTTGGGATCGGTGGAGAGAAGGCGCTCCACCATCAGCTGGCCCCCTGCTCCGGGGACGGCCACCAGGGACCGCCCCTCCACCTGCAGCTCCACCCGGGGGGCGTCGGCCGCCGCCTCCTCCCAGACCAGCTCCAGCGGGTAGATGGTGTAGAACATGCCCTCACCCCTCGGCCTGGCCGTTGGTGAGCTCCGGCCCCAGCCCGATGCGCTCCCGCAGGATCTCCAAGGCCCGGGCCACGCCCCCCACCTCGTCAATCAGGTTGACCTCCACCGCCTCCCGGCCCACCAGCACCGTGCCCACATCCCGGACCAGCTCCCCGGTCCGGAACATGAGCTCCCGCAGCTTCCCCTCGGGGATCCGGGAGTTCTCGACGATGAACCGGATCACCCGGTCCTGCATCTTGTCCAGGTACTCATAGGTCTGGGGGACGCCGATCACCATCCCGTTGAGGCGGATGGGATGGAGGGTGATGCTGGCGGTGCTGGCGATGAGGGAGTAGTCGGCCGCCACCGCGATGGGCGCCCCGATGGAGTGGCCGCCCCCCAGGACCAAGGAGACGGTGGGCTTGGAAAGGGTGCGGATCATCTCGGCCAGGGCCAGACCCGCCTCGATGTCCCCGCCCACGGTGTTGAGGATGATGAGCACGCCCTTCACCGCCGGGTTCTGCTCAATGGCCACCAGCTGGGGAATGACGTGCTCGTACTTGGTCGTCTTGTTCTTGGCGGGTAAGACCAGGTGGCCCTCGATCTGGCCGATGATGGTCAGCACGTGGATGGGGCTCGTCCCCCGTGCCGGCCCGGTGGCCTGGCCCAGGCTGGCCAGGAGGGCCGAGGCATCCCGTCCCGAGGGTGGGGGCTCGGTCCCGCTGGCGGTCACCTGGCCGGGGCTGGCCGGTTCCGCGGGTTGGTCCTTGGGCCGCTGGTCTTCCCCCATTGCCTGCCCCTTGGGCATGGTTGGGCCACCCCCTCCCGGCTAGCATGCACGGGAAGGCACGCCCTTACCAACGCCGGGAGGGGTGTCGCTTTCAGTCATAATCGGGGTCGTCCTCCCCGTGCCAGCTGGCCGGCTGCAGGGTGTTGGGGTTGCTCTGGGCGTAGGCGAAGACCCGGCGCTCGCCCACCACCTCGCCCTCCACCTGGATGAAGACGGGGACCCGGACCGAGAG
>NZ_VSCV01000031.1:0-15948 GCF_047459355.1 Limnochorda sp.
ACCAAGCTGAACGTGGAAGACCGGACCCAGGCCGCGGTCCTCGCCCTGCGGCTGGGCTTGGTGCCCCTGGGGGAGCGGCCCCGGCCCGGGCATCCCAGCCAGGAACCCATTGAGCCTCCCGAGGGCCGCCCGCCTCACCAGCCGGGGTGAGGCTTCTCCTCCAGGAGCGCCTCCGCGATGGGCCGCTTGTCGCCATCGGGATACCGTTCGATGAGGGCCTGCAAGACCCGGGGCTCCTCTCCGTAGACGCCCACCATGAGCAACGCATCGTCGGCCCAGGGGCTGGCCGGGTACTCGTCCGCGAAGGTGCGGAAGGTGGCCACCAGCTCCTGGGTCAGGGCTGGGCGGGGGCGCCACGCCTCCACCTCCTGCCCGTAGTGGAGCAGGTGGTAGAGGCTCATCCCCTTGGAGAAGAGGGCCCGCTCCCGCCACGGCTCGGGGGGCTGGGCGGCCAGGAGCTCCTCGAAGAGGGCGAGGGCTCGGATGTAGGTGATCTGCCCGGCGGCGTCCTCGGCCAGGATGGCCCCGTCCAGCTCGTGGGCCGCCGCCTCGAAGAGATGGCCGAAGGCCAGGTACTGGGCCCGCTGCCCGTGCCAGAGGGCCAAGGCGAAGAGGTGGGGATCCCGGTAGATGAGGGCCGCCTCCTGGTAGGCGGCCGCGGCCGCCTCGGCCCCCCGGCCCTCCCGGCCGGCCCGCAGCTCCGCCAGCTGCTGCGCCGTCGCCTGCTGCCGTTCCACGGCCGCCTGGGTCTGGGAGGTTCTCAGGGCCAGGGGATCCCAGGGCCCTTCCTCCGGCAAGGCAGCCAGGACGGCGGCCAGGCCCTGGGCGGCGGCCTCGTACTCGCCGGCCCGCAGATGGCGGAGGGCCAGGGCATACTGGGCGGCCACGGCCAAGTCCCGGCCCAGCTGGGGCCGGACAAAACGCTCCACCAGCCCCGCCTCCGGGGAGGCCCCCTCTTCGAGGCGGCCGGTCATCCGCTGGAGGTCTTCGGGGCGGGCCACTGCATCCAGCAGGTAGATGAGGCGGTTGCGGGCATCCCACGCCATGTCCCCGTCGGGCAGCTCCAGCGCGGCCAGGTAGGCCCACGCCGCGGCCAGCAGGTGGGCCACCCGCTCGGAGCGGCCGGGGGCGAATCGGGCGGCCAGAAGCTCATGGGAGCGGCCCAGGCGGTAGGCGGCATCGTCCGCCGCCGGGTGGCGGTGGTAGGCGGCCAGAAAGGAGGTCCACCCCACGGCCTCCCGCTCGGGAGCATACGCCCCGGCGCCGTAGAGGACCGTGGCGTCCGGAGGCTGGGTTGAGCCGCCCGGGAAGGCCTCGCTCACCCCTGGCTCCGGCCCCCGAGCCTCCCACCAGTAGGGAGCGCCCCGGACGGCCTCGTAGGCCCGCACCCCCCGGGCCAGAAAGCCTGCCGGCTGATCCTCCACCAACGCCTTCATCAGCAGGGGGTGGGTCAAACGGCCCAAGGTGCCCTCCCAGCTCACCTGGATCCGGACCGGGTCGGTGCCGCGCCGCCACCCGTACCGCCGCTCCAGGAGGCGCCACAGCTCCCCGGTCTGGGCCATCCGGTCCACCGCCTCCTGCGCGCTGGGCTCCCGGACCCAGAGCCCCGCCTCCAACTCGGCCAGCTCCGGCTCCACGGTGAGGTCCCCCACCACAGGGAAGGTCCAGACAGCTTCAGTCTCCTGCCCGGCCCCATCCACCACCTGGACGGTCAACCGGTAGGTGCCCTCAGTCACCCCGGGCACCTCAAACCAGGCCGTCTGCTCCTCTTCCGACGGCCCCCCGACCTCAGGGACGAGACGCTCCCCCTGGCCCGTGGGATCCTCCAGCCAGAAGACCACCTCTTGGACGCCGGCAGGCGCCTGGATCTGGACGGCCAGCCAGAGCCGCCCGGCCGGGATGGGCCCTGACAGCTCCGGTACAACGGTGACGGTAGGGGGGTGGGGAAGAGCGAGGGTCTCTGCCTGTGGGACTTCCTGGGCCGATCCCCACCACGCGGGGCCGGGGCCCCACCCAAAGCCCGCCAGGAGCAGGATGAGCCCCAGAAGGATCGGTCGCCACCAGGCTGGCGTCAGCTGGCCGGGGATGCAATGCCGGCACCACCCCTGGAAGCCGGCCTGCCCAGGATGCTTCCTCATCCAGACCGCCCCCCAAACCGTCACCTGCAGGCCCCTGGAGAGAAGCCTGTCCGGGAAGCTTCGGCCCCGGCAGGATCCTTCCCTGCCGCTGGAAAAGCTCACCACCAAGTCTCCGCGTCTTTCCCGGCTCGGGGGCACATAGGTCTCCAGGGGCGGCGTCGCTGGCGCGATCGCCCCCCGGGTGCAGGGTTCCAACCCCCATCCGACACCGGTCCGCAAGCCGCGCGAGCTGGTCTCGGCCGGGGGAGCTGGGCTCGGCCGGGGCGCTCGCCCCCCTCAGGCGGGGTCAACCTCGAGAAAGGCGGGAGCCCTGGTGGCCAAACGGGTGCTGGTGGTCTCACGGCGGTGGCTGGGAGGCGTCCTCCTACTCCTGGCACTGGCCTTGGTCGTGGCCGGATGGTCGACCGGATGGTGGTCCGGCACCGCCCAGGGGACGGCCATCGTCATCTATGATCCCGAAGGCTTTACGGCCGTCGAAACCCGGCCCGGCTCCTGCTGGACCGGGTCGCTGGCCGCCCCCCGGGAGGGAGCCTTCCGCTGCGCCTCCGAGAACGTCATCTACGACCCGTGCTTCCTGACCGCCGGCGGCACCGTCGCCTGCCCCCAGGGGGATCCGGCCCAGAACCAGGGTGTGGTCCTGGAGCTGACCGATCCCCTCCCCCAGCCGCCCGACGCCTGGACCAACCCGCCCGACCGGGCCAACCCCTCCCCCTGGTTCCTCCGCCTGGTCGGGGGCGGGGAGTGCGGCGTCTTGACCGGCACCCGCCCACCCGAGTATCCCCTGGGCTGCCAGCTCCCTCAGGGCCCCGAGGGAACCCTCTGCAGCCTGCCCGCGGCCCTGGCGGCCAAACCCACCCGCTACGGGGTCCTCTGCGGCATCTGGGATCCCCAACACCAGCAGCTCCGCCAGCCCACCATCTACGAGGTGGAGGCCATGTGGCTCTAGATCGGCCCTCCCTCGCTCGATAACCTGAGAGGGGCCCGCGCGCGGCCCCGGGGCCTGGTCCGGCCCTGGGAGCGATGGGCCACTCGGGTGCGAGGAGGCGAGGGCATGGCGAGGATCTCGGGCGGTTGGGGTGGCACACGCCCCGTCGGGGGAAGGCTCCGGGGGCGGTCCTTCCTGGCGGGCTGGGAGCGGCGAGGAGGGGCACACCTCATCTTCTGGCTCCTCAGCTTCCTGCTCCTCCTGGGCGGGTCGACAGCAGCCCAGACCCTGCCCGGCCTCCCGCCCGAGGGACTGGGCGCGTTCGTCATCGGGGGCCTGGGCGGCCGGCCGGTGGAGGTGGGCGCCGTCCGCCACTTCGCCTGGTACTCGGCCGCCGCCAGCCTTATGCCCGGTGGGGAGGGCGACCCCACCCGGCTGGTGATCTCCGCCGGTCCCCACCTGACCCGGGGGCCCGTCCGGGTCTACGCCCGGGCCGGAGCCGGATACGAGTGGGAAGGGAGCGGCCGCCCCGTCCTCCGCCTCACCTACGGCGCTGAGCTTGGCCTGAAGGACGGCCTCCAGCTCCTGGTGCAGGGGGCCACCAGCTTCGCCCGCCCGGCTTCGGGTTGGACCCGGTCGGAGGCGACCAGCCTCAGCCTGGGCCTCCAGCTCTTCTTCGGCCCGTCGTTGGCCGAGCAGGAGCGGGCTGCCCTGCAGGAGGCCCATCCCGGCTGGCCTCCCGAGCTGGTGGAGCTGGTCGCCCAGGGGGAGGTCTCCCTGGCCCTGGCTGAGGCCCACTACCCCGACTGGAGCGTGGAGCAGCTCCGCCTGGTCAGCCAGGGCCGGGTAGTTCCCGGCATGAGCCCTGCCATGGTGGCCGCCGCCTGGGGTGCGCCCGATGAGATCCAGGAGGTGACCGACCCCCAGCTGGGGCCCGTCCTCCGCTGGCGGTACATCGAGACGGTGGGGCAGTACGATTTCTTCACGGGCACGCCCCGTTTCTGGGAGGAGGTCCGGCGGACCGTCCTCTTCCGGGACGGGGTGGTGGTCCGGGTGGAACAGGGCCCCTAACCTCGGGGGCGGCCTTCTCCGGCGAGAGGCTTCCTTTGGGGCCAGCCGGTAAATGAGCCAACCGGCCGGCTCAAGGGTTTTCCGCTGGCTGAAGAGGGTTTGCCTCGAACATTTGAGGCCCGCCACTGGCGGGCCCTCTTCATAGGTCAAGAGCAGGAATCGTGATCATTCTTGCGAACACATCTGGGGCACGGCCTGTGCCTGCGCGCCCCTGCAGAGGACGGTCGCCACGACCAGCCATCGTTCACCTTGCCTGAGGAGGAGACGCCGTGTTCAAGCAGGCTTGGTTTTATGTGACGCTGATGGCCGTGACCGCCATCACCATCCTCTTGTACGGCCAGTTCACCCAGCCCCAAGTGGCTGTCGGCGACCCCGCCCAGGTGGCCCAGCACGCCGAGGAGGTTCCGGGCGCCGAAGCCCCCACCTTCACCGAGGCGGAGCTGGTCGCCATGGGCCAGCGCTTCTATACCCAGCTCGGCTGCTCTGCGTGCCACTCCCTGGACGGGACCCCCATGGTGGGCCCCACCTGGGCCGGGCTGTACGGCCGGGAGGTGGAACTCACCACGGGTGAACGGGTGGTGGCCGATGAGGCCTACCTGCGGGAGTCCATCGAGAACCCCGACGCCAAGATCGTCCGGGGGTACGCGGCCGGCGTGATGACGGCCACCATCGCCCCCTACCGGAACCAGCTGGCCCAGCCGGGGACCATCGAAGCCCTCATCGCCTTCATCAAGACCCTGGAGTGAGGGGCGCCAGGGCCAGAGAGGCCGCCCCCAGGATCCCGGCATCGGAGCCCAGGGCCGCGGGAACGATGGGCACCTGCCGGCCGGTGGCCACCACCGACGCGGCCACCGTCCGGCGGACGGGCTCGAAGAGGAGCTCGCCCATCTTGGCCACGCCGCCGCCGAGGACGATCCGGTCACAGTCGATGAGGTTGATCACCCCCGCCAGGGCCAGGCCCAGGTAGAAGGTGGCCTGGTCCAGCACCTGCCGGCAGGCCGGATCGCCCCGGCGGACCCCTTCCGCCACCAGCCGCGCATCGACCCGCTCGGGATCATGCCCGGCCAGCTGGGCCAGAATGGGAGCCTCGCCCCGGGCCATCGCCTCCCGGGCCAGCTTGGCGATGGCCGTGCCCGAGGCGACGGCTTCCAGGCAGCCGTTGAGGCCGCAGGTGCACCGGGGGCCGTTGGGCATCACCACCGTGTGGCCCAGCTCGCCTGCCGCGAAGTGTGCGCCCTGGTGGGGCCGCCCCTTCACGATGATGCCCGCCCCGATCCCCGTCGACACGGTGACGAAGACCAGGTGGGTCGCCCCCTGGCCTGCCCCGAAGCGGTACTCGCCCAGGGCGGCCACCCGGGCATCGTGGTCCAGGTAGGTGGGCCGGTCGAACCGGGCGGCGACCGCCTCGGCCAGGGGCACGTTCTTGAAGAAGAGGTTGGCCGCCTCCACCACCACCCCCGTCTCGGGGTTGACGGGGCCCGGCGAGCCGATGCCGACGCCCGCGAGCGCCTCCGCCGTCACCCCCGCCTGGGCCAGGGCCTCCTCCCCCGCGGCCACCATCCGGTCCACCACCGCCTCCCACCCCTCCTGGGGCTGGGTGAGCCGGTGGCCCCGGCCCAGGATCCGCCCGGAGGCATCGACCACCCCGGCGGCAATCTTGGTGCCGCCCAGGTCGATGCCCAGGGCGAGGGCGGATGCCCCGTCAGGAGCCGGAGCCATCGCCACCACGCTCCCCACCCTCGGCCTGGAGGCGGGCCAGCTCCCTCTTCAGCCGGTCGATGGCCTTCACCGGCGTCGGATCCACCCGGTAGAGGTACGCCAGGTAGAGGCTGACATAATCCCCCAGATAGAGCAGGGAGAAGAGCCTTGCCAGCGCCGAGTCGCCCTCAGCCCAGACCTCCCGGATGCCCGCCACGTGGGGCCGCATGAGCTCCGCGGTCACCTCGATCCGCCGCCGGATGAGCGCGGGATCGTCCGGCTCCCGCAGGAGGACCACCTGGCAGAGGCGGTTGATGGCCGGCGGCACCTCCCAGCCGACAGTCTCGTTGTGGTTCAGCTCGGGGAACTGGTTGGCCATGGCCTGGGCCTTGGCGTTCTCGTTGATCTGGGTCTTCCAGCGGTAGGCGACGACGCCCTTCCACCCCTGGGTGCCGTAGATGACGGGCAAGCGCTGGTGGAAGTCGAGGGCGATCTGCTTCGCTTCATTCTGCGCTGCCGGCACCGCCGGTTCCAGCCGTTCCCGGAGGCCCTTGAGGACCCGGATCGCCTCCTGGACGCTGGGCTCAGGGTTCTCCATGAGCCCAGCCCGGTGGAGGATGGCCAGCTGGGGCACCAGGGAGTGGCCGATGGCCGCCCGAGGCTGCAACCCGGAGGGGATGCGCACCCAGGGGACCCCATCCCGCTCAGCCCGCTCGGCCAGCGCCCCGCCGGTGGTGACGGCCACCAGCTGGGCCCCGCGGCTCTTGGCTGCATCGTAGCCCGAGAGGGTCTCCTCGGTGTTCCCCGAGTAGCTGGAGGCGATGACCAGGGTTTCGGGGCCTACGTAACCGGGAACCCCGTAGCCCCGGTGGACCGCAATGGGTACCGGCGCCGACCCTTCCAGGAGCCCGGCCACCAGCTCGGCGCCGATGGCCGACCCGCCCATCCCCAAGACCACCACCTGCCGGGGCCGCTCCCACGGGGGGAGGTCGGCGCTCTGGGCCCCCCGCCACGCCTCCTCGCACTGCTCCGGCAGGCCGTGGATGGCACCGGCCATGTCGCTAGGGTCCAGCGCCTGGCATGCCTGACGATCATCGAGCAGGGCCGCGCCCTGGGCCCGATCCGCATTGGCTTCCATGCCGACTCCTCCTTCCGGTTGTTCACGGCTGAGGAAGGCTGTACCCGACCGCTCCTATCCTTCCACTCCTGGGAGGCATCTCCTCCGCGCGGTCCCGGGTGCCCATGCCCCCTCGTCCCCGCCCCGTCCATCCCCGAAGACTCCCTTGGAAACCATCTCCACCCAAAGATGTTGCCGTTCGTCACAAAGTCGTTACTTTTGCGCGCGAGAATGGGCTGGATCCCCTCCTCTGGACGCCTCTCCCTCCAGGGGCGGGAGGCCGATCTCAACCCTTGACAGGCGAGCATGGGTGTACTACTCTTCTAGTGCACTGCTGTTTTAGGATTTGGGAGGCGATGATGTGGCCGCGCGGATCAGACCAACCCTGGCCTTGTTGCTCCTCGCCAGCCTCACCAGTCTCTGGTGGGGACCGCCCGGCTGGGCGGCCTCGGCCCAGACCGACGAGGCCCGGCAGCTCACCCTGCCCGAGGCGATCCGCCTTGCGTGGGAGCAGGGGCCGACCCTGGCCGCAGAGCGGCGGGCCCTAGCGGAAGCGGAGCTTGCCTGGCGCCAGGCGGGCGTGCCCTACCGGACCCAAGCGGGGCTGACCAGCGGGTACACCGTCCGGGAGGGCCAAGAGGGCGCCTGGACCGTCAGCCTGACCCTCGATCAAAGCCTGGCCCTCCAGCCCCTCCTGGGAGGCACCGCCCCGGAGACGATCCGCCAGGCCGAGCAGGCCCTCCGGGAGGCGGAGCGGTCGCTGGCCGAAGCCCGCCAGGATGTGGCCCAGTCGGTTCTGGACGGCTACCTCAAGCTCCTGGAGGCCCGGGCCGCCGTGGCGCGGAGCACCGAGGCCCTGCGCCAAGCCGAGGCGGTCTTGGCCCAGACGGAACTGCGGGCCAGCCAGGGGGCTGCCTCCCAAGCCGACCTCTTGGAGGCCCGGGCGGAGGCCCTCGCCGCCCGCCAGAACCTGGCCCAAGCCCAGCTCGATGCCACCCGGGCCCAGACCGCCCTCAACCGGCAGCTGGGCCTCCCCTTGCGGGCCGAGCTGGAGCTGGCCGGCCTGGACCTCGCGGGTCTGGAGCCAGCCGCCAGCCAGGCGTCGGCCCTTCCCTCGGTGGAGCGGCTCATCGCCCACGCCCTGGAGCACCGGGCCGACCTCCTCACCGCGCGCGAGGCCCTTCAGCAGGCCCAGATCACCTGGACCGAGCTGAAGCGGCCCTTCGAGCCCACCCTGGCACTGAACGGGGGCTACAGGGGCCAGGACGGCAGCGTGGAGGTCACCCTGCCCTTGGACACCTGGGAGCTGAGCCTTTCGGGGCAGGCCCGCCTCTACCGGTCGGGGCCCGTGTCGGGCCCCAACGAGCCGAACCAGTTCACCGGTTGGTCCGCCGGCATCAGCGTGGGCCTGCCGCTCCTCGACGGCGGCAGCCGCCAGATCGCCCTGGAGCAGCACCGGCTCACCCTGGAGCGGCTGGAAAGCCAGCTGGCCGAGCTGGAGACGACGGTGGCCGAGGAAGTCCGCCAGGCCCATGAGGCGTACCTCTTGGCCCTGGAGGCGTTGCCGGCGAGGGAGCTCCAGCTGGAGGCGGCCCGCATCCGCCTGGAGGCGGAAAGGATCCGGTTCGATGCCGGCGTCATCACCCCCCGCCAGCTGGCCGAAGCCCAGGCGGCGTACCAGGCGGCGTTGAGCGGCGCCACGACGGCCCGCTACGACCTCCTCCGCGCGGCCGCGGCCCTGCAGCGGGCGGCCGGCCTGCCGGTGGTGGATGAGCAGGGACGGGTCTTGGGTTGGGAGTCATTCGTTTCTCAGGAGGAGGAGTGAGATCCGATGAGACGGCTGGCCAAGATCGGCCTTTGGGTTCTCATCGTGGTGGGCCTGGTCGGCGGGGGCCTTTACGTTCTGGCCAACCGCTCCGCCAGCCTGGCCAGCGCCGCGCTCTTGAGCCAGGTCCGGGAGGTGGCCGTCTCCCGGGGGCCCCTGGAGCGGGTCACCCGGGTGGTGGGCACCCTGGAGCCCCTGGAAGAGGCTGAGGTGGTCGCCCGGGTCTCCGGGATCGTGGAGGAGCTCCCCGTACGGGAGGGGGATCGGGTCCGCCGGGGGGACCTGCTCCTGGCCCTGGATCCCAGCGATCTGAGCCTCAACCTTCAGCAGGCGGAGGCCGCTTTGCGGATGGCCCAGGCCGATCTGGCGGCCCTGGCCAACCGGCCCACCCCGGTCCAGCGGCTGGAAGCGCGGAACAACGTGGCCGCGGCCGAGGCGGAGGTGGCCCGGCTGGAGGTGGAGGTGGCTTCCGCCCGGAGCCTGGCCCGGGCCGGCGCCCTCCCGCCCCAGGAGCTCCGGCAGAAGGAGCAGAGCCTCGCCGCCGCCCGGCGGTCCCTGCAGCTGGCTCAGGAGCACCTGGCCGAGCTGGAACGGGGCCCCACCGAATACGAGCTGGAGCGGGCCCGGGCCCAGGTGGCCCAGGCGGAAGCCGATGTAGCCCGGGCTCAGGAGAACCTCCGCCGGGCCCGGATCACCGCCCCCATGGACGGCGCGGTCCTGGTCCTCAACACCCGGCTGGGCCAGCCGGTGGAGGCGGGAAAGGTGGTGGCCCGCCTGGGCCGCACCGACCACCTGGAGGTGGTGGCGCCGGTCAATGAGATGGATGTGCCCAGCATCCAGGTGGGCCAGCCGGTCCGGGTGCGGACCGACGCGGTGCGGGGCCAGACCTTCGAAGGGGAGGTCATCGCCGTCGCCCCCCAGGGGAGCCGGGAGGCGAACGTGGCCACCTTTGACGTGACCATCAGCCTGGCCAACCCCGACCAGCGACTCCGGCCGGGGATGACGGCCACCGTCGAGATCCTGCTGGAGCGTCTGGAGGATGTCCTCCAGGTGCCCTTGGAGGCCGTCGTCCGCCAGGGAGATCAGGACGTGGTGGTGGCCCGCCGGCCCAACGGCGTGACGGAAGTGATCCCCGTCACCCTGGGGCTCCGGAACGATCAGATGGCCGAGGTGCAGGCGGGCCTAACCGGTGACGAGACCCTCATCATCCTGCCCGCCACCATGACGCCCCAGCGGTACCTGGAACTGGTGGAGGCGGGGCGGGCCCAGGCCAACGGCCAGGAGGAGGCGATGGAGTGAACCGCGCAGCCGCCGTCGCCACAGGACCCCGGGCGGTGATCCGCACCCAGGGCCTGACCAAGATCTACCGGATGGGAGATGTCCAGGTCCCCGCCCTGGTGGACGTCACCCTGGAGGTGCCCGAGGGGAGCTTCGTGGCCATCATGGGCCCGTCGGGGTCGGGCAAGTCCACCCTGATGAACCTCTTGGGCTGCCTGGACCGGCCCACCGCGGGCCAGTACTGGCTTGACGGCCAAGAGGTGGGCACCCTCTCGGAGAACCGCCTGGCCGAGATCCGGAACCGGAAAGTGGGCTTCGTCTTCCAAAGCTTCAACCTCCTGCCCCGGCTCACGGCCCTGCAGAACGTGGAGCTGCCCATGATCTACGCGGGGAAGAGCCACCGGGCCCGCCGCCAGGCGGCGGAAGAGGCCCTGGCCCGGGTGGGCTTGGCCCAGCGGGCTCACCACCTCCCCTCCCAGCTCTCGGGCGGCCAGCGCCAGCGGGTGGCCATCGCCCGGGCCCTGGTCAACCGGCCGGCCATCCTGCTGGCCGACGAGCCCACGGGCAACCTGGACACCCGCTCCGGGATGGAGATCATGGCGCTCTTCCAGGAGATCCACCGGGAGGGGAACACCCTGGTTCTGGTCACCCACGACCGGGAGGTGGCCCTCCACGCCGACCGGATCTTCCACTTCCGGGACGGGCGCCTGGTGCGGGTGGAGGATGTTCCTGAGCCCCTGAATGCCGCCGAGCGGCTGGCAGCCCTGCCGCCCGCCCCCGAAAGCCTCCCGGTGGAGGAGGCGGCGGGCCAGGAGGGGCCGGCGGGGCCGCGCGCGGGCGAGGCCCGGCAGGGCGGGGCTGAGCAGGCAGGTGAGGGGGCGTGATCTTCACCCTGGTGGAGGCCGTCCGGATGGCCTTCAGCAGCCTGCTGGCCAACAAGATGCGCTCCTTCCTCACCATGCTGGGGGTGATCATCGGCGTCATGTCGGTGGTGGCCCTGGTCTCCATCGGCCACGGGGCGACCCGGGCGGTGACCGACGAGATCTCGGGCTTCGGGGCCAACGTCATCTTCGTCGGCCCCGGGTACCGCCAGGTGGCCCCCGGGATTTGGCAGCGGGCCGGGGAGCTGCAGCTGAGCCACCTGGAGGCCCTCCAGGCGGCCCGCCTGCCCGGGGTGCTCCAGGTGGCGGCCGACATGCAAGGGACCGCCTCCATCCGGGCGGGGAACCGGACCACCCCCCTGCCCGTCATGGGCGCCACCGCCGAGTGGGCCCAAGTGATGAACTGGAGGGTGGACCGGGGGCGCTTCATCAGCCAGGAGGACGTGGTGGAGGCCCGGCCCGTGGCGGTGATGGGGCCGCAGGCCATCGAGCAGCTCTTCGGGGATCCCGACTTCGACCCCGTGGGGCAGGTGGTGACCATCGGCACCGACCAGTTCACCGTGGTGGGCCGGATGGCCCCCAAAGATGGCATGGTGACCGGCGGGTTCGACCGGCTGGTGGTCATTCCCCTGACCACGGCCCGGGCCCGGGTGATGGGTCACCGCCCCCTGACGGAGATCATCGTGGCCGCGGCGACGGATCAGACCCAGCTGGCCGAGGGGAGCCTGCGCAACTACCTGACCCAGCTGATGAACGATCCCGAGGCCTTCCGCCTTGAATCCCAGCAGCAGATCCTGGACATGGTGGGCCAGGTCACCGGCATCCTCACCATCCTCCTGGCGGGAATCACGGGGATCTCGCTCCTGGTGGGCGGCATCGGCATCATGAACATCATGCTGGTCTCGGTCACCGAGCGGACTCGGGAGATCGGCATCCGGAAGGCCCTGGGGGCCAAGAACAGCTACGTCTTGACCCAGTTCGTGGTGGAGTCCGTCACCTTGAGCGGCCTGGGCGGGCTCCTGGGAATCGGGCTCGGCGCCCTCGTCACCTGGGCGGTGGCCCAGGTGGGCGACTGGCCCTTCGTCATCGAAGGGTCCACCGTGGCCCTGGCCTTTAGCTTTGCGGCGGCGGTGGGGCTCTTCTTCGGGATCTGGCCCGCCCGGCGGGCAGCCCAGTTGGACCCCATCGAGGCCCTGCGCTACGAGTAGACTCTTCCCCGCCTCCTGGCGGGGCCAGTGAAAGGATGATGACCGTTGGCACGGGATGCACGCCTCACCCTTCCGACGCCCCCATCCCACCGGCCGGAGCCGCCCAGGGCGCGCTTCCAGCCGCCCGGGGGCTCGCGGCGCCGGTCCCGGGCGGGCCGCCTTCCGGCCCTGGCCCTGTGTCTCACCGCCGCGCTTCTCACCGCTGGCCTCTGGGCTGGCCAGGCCGCCGGCCAAGAAGCTGGGGCGGAGGCGGCCCGCCTCAGCCTTGATGAGGCCATCGAGATCGCCCTCCGCCAGGGGCCGGACCGGCAGGCCGCCGACCTGGCCCTGGAGCTGGCCCGGCTGGAGTACGAGCAGGCCAAGGCCAACCTCCTGGTGAGCCCCTCGCCGGTGAGCGGGCGGGAGGCGGAGAGCGCCTGGCGGAACGCCCAGCTGGAGCATGAGGCGAGCTTGGCCAGCCTCACCCTCCAGGTGGCCGAGGCGTACTACGACCTGATCCGCAGCCTCCAGCAGGTGGAGCTGAGCCAGGGGAACCTGGAGCAGGTCCAGCGCCAGCTGGAGGCGGCCCAGGTCCGGCACGCCGCGGGCGCCCTGGCCGACCTGGACCTGAAGCAGACCCGCCAGCAGCTCCGGCAGGCGGAGATGCAGCTGGAGGCGGACCAGCGGGCCCTGGTCGCGGCCCAGCGGGCCCTCAACCAGCTCCTGGGCCGGCCGTTGGATGAGCCGGTCCTCCCCGCGGAAACGGAGCTCCTCTTCGAGCCGGTGCCGGTGGATCTGGAGACGGCCCTCGCCTCCGCCTTGGCCCAGCGGCTGGAGATCCTCCAGGCCCAGGACCGGGTGGAGACGGCCCGGATCACCCTGGAGCTGGCCCAGAACCCCTTCACCCCCCGGCTGGACCAGGCCCGGGCGGAGCTGCAGCTGAAGCAGGCGGAGCAGGCCCTGGAGCAGGCCCGCCTCCGGGTGGAGCTGGAGGTGCGGAACGCCTACGATGCCCTCCAGGCCGCGGCAGCCCAGGTGCCCCTGCGGGAGGCGGCCGCGGAGCTGGCGGCCGAGCAGCTCCGCATCACCCAGCTCCGGTTCGAGGCGGGGACCATCACCTCCCTCGACGTGACCGAGGCCCAGCAGAAGGCCTTCGAAGCCCAGGTGAGCGTCCTCAACGCGCTCTTCGACTACCGGATCAGTCTGGCCCGGTTCCTTCAGGCGGCCCAGCTGGACGGCCTAGCAGGGACCGTCACAGATTGATCATAATTGGGTGCTACCATGGTGGTCTGAACCATTCCGGGCAGACCCGCGGTGAGGGTCTGATCCTCCCAAGGCAGGTGGCAGCTGATGCGACGCAGGCTTCTCTGGCTCGGGGCAGCCGTTCTGGTGCTGGGCCTCGCCGGTTGGGGCTACTGGACCTGGGCCCGTCCGGTCCCGGATCCCACCGCGGTCGCCCAAGGGCAGATCGTCCGCATCCAGCCCAACATCGGCCCCATGGAGGACGTCCTCACCGCGGTGGGCAGTCTGGAGCCCCTGATTCAGATTGAGGTGGTCAGCCGGGCGGCGGGGCCCGTGAGCCAGGTGGCCGTCCAGGAAGGGGAGGCCGTGGAGGCGGGCCAGCTCTTGGTCGCGCTGGATCCCACAGACCTGCGGCTGGCCGTCACCCGGGCCCGGGCCAGCCTCACCTCCGCCCAGGCCAACCTGCGCAAGCTCCTGGCCGGCCCGTCGGAGGCGGAGCTCTTGCGCCAGGAGCACGCGGTGGCGCAGGCTCGGCTCCAGGTGGAACGGCTCGCCCGGGAGGTGGAGCAGACCCAGCGGCTGGCCGCCCAGGGGGCTGTCGCCCCGGCAGAGCTGGCCCAGCTGGAGCAGGATCTGGCCCTGGCCCGGCGGCAGCTGCAGCTGGCGGAGCAGGAGCTGGCCGAGCTGACCGCCGGCCCCGACCCGGCCGACGTGGAGGTGGCCCAGGCCCAGGTGGCCGAGGCTGAGGCCAACCTGGCCCTGGCCGAGGAGGAGCTGAAGTGGGCCGAGATCCGCTCGCCCCTCACCGGGACGGTCCTTTCGGTGCAGGTGGAGGCGGGCGAGACCATCCAGGAGGGCGCGGTGGTGGCCACTGTGGGCCGCCTGGACCGGATGCGGGTGACGGTGCCCGTCCACGAGATCGATGTGAACCGGGTCCGCCGGGGGCTGCCCGCTCGGGTGGAGGCGGACGCCGCCCCGGGCCGGATCTTTGAGGGGACGGTCACCTCGGTGGCCACCGTCGGCACCACCCAGAGCGGCATCGTCACCTTCGACGTCACGGTGGAGCTGGAGAACGAGGCCAACCTCCTCCGCCCCGGCATGACCGTCGACGTGGCCATCGTGGTGGAGGAGAAGCCCGACGCCCTCCGCCTCCCCTTGGAGGCCATCTTCCGCCAGGGGAACCAGGATATGGTGCTGGTGGCTCAACCCGATGGGAGCACCCGAGCCGTTCCCATCCAGGTGGGCCTGACCGACGGCCGCTACGCGGAGATCATCGCCGGCCTGACGGCCGAGGACACGGTGGTCATCCAGGCGGGGGGCCTGCCCGGGGCTGGACCCGGCCGGAGCGGCCCCGGCGGCCGGGGGCCCATGCCCGTCATCCGGTTCTGATGGGCCTCATGGCCCGCCAGTCGCCGCCCCAATCGCCGTCGGAGAGGAGGGTCCGCGAGTGAGTCTCCTGGAGAGCATCCGGATGGCCTTGGCCAGCCTCACCGCCAACAAGCTTCGCTCGTTCCTTACGATGCTGGGGGTCATCATCGGCGTGGCGGCGGTGGTGGGGCTGGTCTCCATCGGCCAGGGGGCGAGCCGCTCGGTGACCGAGCAGATCGCCAGCCTCGGCACCGACCTGATCACCATCTCCCCCGGCCGGATCCGCCGCACCCCCGGCACCCCCATGGCCCGAGGCAGCGTGGACCTCCTCACCCTGGACCACCTGCGGGAGCTCCAGGAGGCCCAGCTCCCCGGCATCCGGAGCCTCTCCGCGGAGGCCAGCGGCAGCTTCACCGTCGCGTGGGGGCGGGAGGCCACCTCCACCCGGGTGGTGGGGACGACGCCTGAGTACATCGAGCAGCTCAACTGGGCCGTGGCGGAAGGGCGCTTCTTCACCGCCGACGAGGTGGCCAGCCTCGCCCGGGTGGCGGTGCTGGGCGACGTGGCCATGGAGGACCTCTTCGGCGAGTCGGGCCGCTCCCCCATCGGCCAGACCATCCGCATCGGCAGCGTCCCCTTCACCGTGGTGGGGGTGATGACCCCCCGGACCCAGGGCTTCTTCTCCATGGGTGATCAGGTGCTGGTCCCCATCACCACCGCGCAGAAGCGCCTCTTCGGCCGGGACCGGGTGAACAGCATCCAGGTCTCCAGCCTGGGCCCTGAGTGGACGCCGCTCGCCCAGCAGGCCCTGACCAACTTCCTCACCCAACGCCTGGGGAGCGCGGACCGCTTCGTCATCACCAGCCAGCAGGAGCTCCTGGAGACCATGGCCCAGACCACGGGCACCCTCACCCTGCTCCTGGCGGGGATCACCGGCATCTCCCTGCTCGTGGGCGGCATCGGTATCATGAACATCATGATGGTCTCGGTCACCGAGCGGACCCGGGAGATCGGCATCCGCAAAGCCGTGGGGGCTAAGAGCCGCCACGTCCTCCTCCAGTTCCTGGTGGAGTCCATCACCCTGAGCAGCCTGGGCGGCATCGTCGGGGTGCTCCTGGGGGTGGCCGCCGGCTGGTACCTGGCCCGGGCGGGCCAGTGGGCCTTCGCCGTCGAACCGGTCACCATCGCCCTGGCCCTGGGCTTCGCCTTAGCCGTGGG
>NZ_VSCV01000032.1:0-14875 GCF_047459355.1 Limnochorda sp.
CCCAGGTCCCGGGTGAGGCTCTGGCGGACCACGTCGCCGTCCAGCCGCTCCACGGGCACCCCCCGGGCCCGCAGGGCCGCCTCCACCGCCCGGGCAATGGTGGTCTTCCCGGCCCCCGACAGGCCGGTGAACCAAACGGTGACGCCCCGAGGCTCCATCCACGTCACTCCTCCAAAAGCATCACGGGCGAAGCCGGGGCCGTGAAGAGAGAAAGGCCACGCCGGTTCCGCCCCCGGCAAGATATCCGACCAGGAGCCGAGGGGTGCCCCCCGACTCCCCATTTCCCCATCGCGTCGGCTGGCCAGCAGGCCGAGGGTGGGGCGTGGCCAAAGGCTTTGATCTTTAACTTGAGGGCGAGACCTTCTTAGGCCTCCAGCACGGGGCGTTCTGCCTACCCCGAAGCGCGCCTGGCAAGGGGGCGGCGGGACCGGCCCGCACCGGGCGGAAACGCGGCCCCTACCACGCAGCCCGGAGACTCTTCCGCCCGCTCAAAGAGCGCTCCACCGCCAGAGCGGCCATGACGCCGTCGGCCGCGGCGAAGACCGCCTGGCGGACCCGGTGGCAGACCAGGTCGCCCACCACGTAGACACCGGGGATGGAGCTTTCCATCTCCTCGTTCACCTTGACGCACCCCTCGGGCGTCTGCTCGGGGCCCTGCCCGGGCGGGAAGAAGTCCAGGATGGGCTGGTTGCCCTGGAGGTAGACGAAGGCGCCCTCAACGGGCAGCACCTCCTCGCCCTCGGGCCCGGCCAGGCGCACACCCGTCACCTTGCCGTTCCCCAGGATCTCCCGGACCTTCACGCCCTCCTTCCAGACCACCTTAGGATGCCGGCGGAGCTCCTCCAGCTCCGCCTCGGGCGCGCGTACCTTCCGGCCCCGGGGGATGAAGTAGACGGGCTCGGCGAACCGGGTGAGGAAGCGGGCCTCGGAGACCGCCTCCTCGTTGTCACCGATCACCGCCACGGGCCGCCCCCGGAAGAAGGCGCCGTCACAGGTGGCGCAGTAGCTGACACCCTTGCCCAGCAGCTCGGCCTCGCCGGGAATGGAGGCCTTCCGGCCCATGGTGCCCGTGGCCACGATGAGCCGCCGGGCGTAGAGCACTCGCTGGGTGGTCCCCACCTCCATGGGCTCCTGGAAGGGATCGACGGTGAGAACCGTCTCCTGAAGGATCTGGGCGCCGAAGCTCTCCGCCTGGCGGCGGAAGATGCTCAAGAGTTCCACCCCGGAGATGGGACCCGGCACCCCGGGGTAGTTCTCGATCCGGTCCGTCAGGCCCAGGGCCCCCGCGTAGGCCGACTTGTCGATGACCACCGTCCTCAAGCCCGCCCGGGCGGTGTAGATGGCAGCCGAAAGCCCTGCCGGCCCCCCGCCGATGATGGCCACATCGTACGGCTCGGCCTCTTCCAGGAGCTCTTCCCCCTCGGCCTCGGCGGAGAGGCCAAAGCCCAGGCTGATGGGAACAATGCCCCCTTCCAGATCCGCCACTCCATTCTCCAGGGCAGCTTCCCGTCCGTTCGCTGTGCTCATCCCGCTCCCCCTCCCTCACATCTGCAGACCCTGCCCCGGCCCGAAGGCGGTCCCTCCCGGAGTCTCAAGGCCGGCCGGCGGGCGGCAGCGCTGGGCGGCGCCAGGCTGCCCCGGGCAGACCGCCCCACCGGGCCGCGCGGCCAGGCGGCTCCACAGGACCGCAGCGTGCTACGCCTTCACCGCCGTCGCCCGCAGAAGGGCCTCCAGAACGAACTCCTCGGGCACCGCGCCCTCGATCTCCTCCACGTCGTTGATCACCGTCTTAGGCACGCCGAAGACGCCGTACTTCTGGGACCAGTCGGGGAACTCGGTCGCCTCCACCATGTCCGCCCGGACCCGGGGGCTCTCGATGGCGAACTGGTGGGCGATCCGGACCGCCTTGGGGCAGTAGGGGCACGTGGGCGTCACGAAGACCTGGATGTGGGCGTCCACCGCCAGGCTCTGAAGGGCCTCCTTGGTCTTCTCGGAAAGGCTGGTGGTGCCCCGGGAGACGTCCACCAGATCCTCCATCAGGGTCCGGAACTCATACCCCGCCGGGATCCCGTAGAAGCGGATGCCGTAGTCGATGCCGCCAGGGCCCTGAAGGACCGTCGCCGGCACCTCCCGGATGCCATAGGCTTCGAACGTCTCGTCGTCGGTCCCCCGCCGGTAGATGGTCAAGGAGAGCTTGTCGGAGAGCCCCGCCACCGTCTTGATCAGCTCTTCCGTCTCCTTCAGGTAGGGGTTCTTCCGGGCGGCCAGCTCGTCGCCCTCCGCCGCGGTGAAGAGCAGGATCTCCACCGGGTTCTCCAGGTGCTCGTCAAAAAAGCCGCGGACGTACTGGGCATCCTTCTCACTCAGCAGTGCCATGGTCTCCCTCCGTCACCCCTCCCGCGCTCGCCGCATACGCCTGGGAGGCTGGATATTCTGCTCATCTTCAGACCAGCTCAGAGGTTAGGTACCCATACCCCTATATGGTATATACCCTGAGGTCCGGGCTCCGTCAAGGGGAACCCTCGCGGGGTAACCTCCCTCCACGGGAGGGGCGGGCATGCACCGGACGCGCCAAGGCCGCCCGAGCCTCGGGCGGCCTCGTGCCGAAAGGGATCGACGCCAGGCGGCAACGGATTGACGACGGGTCAGGGGCGGGTCGGCTGGACGGCCGGCTCACGACTGGGCCTCAGCCAAGAGCCGGTCGATGAGGGCGAAGAAGGCGCCCGGCTCGGGCAGCCCTTCCACCTTCTCCTTGCCGACGAAGAAGGTGGGTGTGGCCCGCACGCCCTCCTCCTCGATGGCCAAGCGCCGAACCTGCCCCAGGACGTCCCGGTAGCGGCCCTCATCCAGGCCCTTCTCAATCAGCGCGGGATCGGCACCCACTTCTGCAGCCAGGCGGACCAGGTCCTCCCGGGTGAAGCGGGAGCCCGAGGTCTGGAGCCGCTGGTAGACCCGCTGCTGGAAGGGCCAGAAAAGCTCGGGATCCTGATCCGAGACCAACGCGCCCACCTGGGCGGCCAGGAGGGACCCGGGCCCCAGGAAGGCCATGGGCCGGTAGACCAGGCGCACCTGGCCCGTCTCCACGTACCGCTCCACCAGCTCAGGCTCGATCTCCAGAGCGAAGATGGCACAGTAGGGGCAGGCGAAGTCCGAGTAGTTGACAATGGTCAGGGGGGCGTCGGGCGAGCCCAGCACCTCTTCCACCGCGTCCCAGCCCACCGTTTGGGTGGGTCGGGCGAGGGCCGCCACCAGCCCCACCACCGCCACCACCAGAACGGCGCCGGCGATCCAGGCGACACGGCGCTGGGCCGCCCGCCGCCCCGCCCGCTTTTGGCCCTTCTTCTTCGCCACCTTGAACCGCCTCCCGCTTCAGCCCACGTGCGGGCCCCACTCCCCCTGAGGGCACGGGCTTCCGTTAATGGGAAGCATTAGCTGTCGGCGGGGCCTCTTCCTCCTCCAGCTCAAGACCCATGAGTTCGGCCAGGCGGCCAAGAGCTTCCCCGGCCTTCTCCCGGATCACCCACGTGGCCCGGCCGTCGTAGGGCGTGGGATCCAGGTTGATGATGGCCAGGGACGCGCCGGCCAGCAGGGCCTCGCCGGGCAGGTGGGAGACGGGCGCCACCTGGAGGGACGTCCCCACCACCAGGAAGAGGCGGCAGGAGCGGGCCGCCTGCCAAGCCCGGCTCATCGCCTCCGGCGGCAGCTGCTCGCCGTACAGGACGATGTCGGGACGCATGGGCCCCCCGCAGTGGCGGCAGGCGGGCCGGTCATCCCGCCCGGTGACCGGTTCCAGAAGCCGGTCGGGGCTGTCTTTCCGGCCGCAGCGCTGGCAGCGGGTGTGGGCCATGGACCCGTGAACCTCAATCACGTCCGTCGCGCCAGCCGCCTGGTGGAGCCCGTCCACATTCTGGGTGATGAGGGCCTCCAGGAGGCCTTCCTTCTGAAAGCGGGCCAGCACCCGGTGGGCCTTGTTGGGCCGGGCCTCCTTCAGGGCCCGCACCCGGGCCGCGTAGAAGGCGTAGAACTCCTCAGGCCAGGTCTCCATCCCGTAGACCGTCCCCAGCTCGGTGGGATGGCGCTTCCACAACCCCTGGGAGCCCCGGTAGTCGGGGATGCCCGACTCGGTGCTGCACCCAGCCCCGGTGAGGACCGCCACCCGTCCCTGTTTGAGCGCCTGGGCCAGGGACTCCAAATCGGCTGAAGCCATCGACCATCGCCTCCGGGATGTGCCAGAATGGTGCAGGGTGCCTCCGTGCAGGGCGGCCGGGCCGCCCCTGAAGACCTTAGGCTTTTGGAATGGAGACTCCTGCCAACCATGGCAGGGGCTGGGAAGGAAAAGGCCCTTTTCACGGGCCATCGGCGGAGCGGGCGGCACCCTGGGCGCCGGGCTGGCGTAGCCATGGAAGGGTCAGGAGGTGGGGCGGGTGGACTTCTTCGAGCGGGCGGCCCTGGCAGGCCGGGCCCGGGAGTTGAAAAGCCGCTGGGACCGGCTGGGCCGGGAACTGGGGACGTTGCTGGCCGATGAGCGCCAGCTGGAAGCGTTGGGCCCCGGGGCCCGGCGGCTCTTCCAGTCAGGCCGCCGGGCCCTGGGGGAGTTGGCCGCCGGGGTGCGCCAAACGGAGGCCAGCGCTCCTCCGGCCCTCCGGGGCACCTTGCGGGATCTGCGGGCCTTGCTGGAGGATACGGACCGGCTCCTGGGCGACCTGGAGGCGCGGCTCACCTCGGGGTCCTAAGACCCCGAGGTGGACAGCCCCGAGGGGCGCTTCACCCGTCGACGCCTAGGGCCTGGAGCACGGCGGGGGTCAGGTCGATGCCGCCGTCCAGAACCGCTTCCTTGTGGAGGACCAGGCTGACGCCCTGCTTCTTGGCCTGGCTCGCCACGGCCTCCAGAGCCTTGGTCACGTACTGCTCTTCCAGGGCCTGAACCTCGGCCACCTTCTTGTCGAGGCGCTCCTGGTACTGGTCGAAGAGTTCCTGCTTCTCCTCGTCCTCCAGGCCTTCCGCCTTCTCGTCAAACTCCGCCTGGAGGTCCTGCTGGAGCTGGCTCAGCTCCGTCAGGGGATCGTTCAGCTGGGGCTTCAGGTAGTGGGCCTGGATCTGGCTCCAGTCCACGTACCCCACCGCGGTCACACCCTCCGCCCCGGTGGGCTCCCGCAGGAAGCCCACAGCCAAGAGCGCCAGAACCACCACCAGGCCCAAGCTGAGCAGCATCTTGGGCCGGCGATCCATGCTCCGCAGCCTGGCCATCAAAGACCCATTCTTCACGCAGCCACCTTCTTTCTTGGCTTTCGCAGCGATTATATCAAGAGGCTTTTCGAGACCCAAATGGGTGCAGGATCGCTGAAAGTCCCGTCGTGATGGGGTTTGACGCTCTCTTCCGCCGCTCTTTCCCCAGGTTTTCCAGAGAGTGAGTTTGTGTTTCCACTGGATCAGAAGCCCAAGGTTGCCGGATGGTGCTGCAAACCCCTCCCCTTTTTGGACTGGTCGGGCCCATCGCGCTTGCCCGTCGGGCGAGACGGGCCAGGAGATCGGGCCCGGGCGGCAAAATTAGGGGAATCGGGCCGCCGGCGGTCAGGCCAGGCCTTTTTCTCGCCAGGCGAGCCGTTCTTGAGGAGGGATGGCGGTGCGGGTTCTGGTGTTGGGAGCATCGGGCGATATGGGCCGCCGGGCGGTTCAGGAGCTGGCCCGGGAAGCCTCGGTGACAGCCGTGGGGTTGGCCGGCCGCAACCCGGCCCGGCTCCAAGCCTTGGCCCGGGAGTGCCCGCCAGGCAAGGCCCAACCCGTCCCCCTCGACGTCGGCGATCCCGCCCGCCTGCGGGAAGTGATGGCCGGCTGGGATGTGGTCGCCTCGGCCCTGGGCCCGGCCTACCAGTGGGAGGTGCCGGCCCTGCGGGCGGCCATCGATGCCGGGGTCCCCTACGTGAGCCTCTGTGACGATTACGACGCGGCCCAGGGCGCGCTCGCCCTCGACCAGGAGGCCCGGGCCCGGGGGCTCACCATGATCACGGGCCTGGGCTGGACCCCGGGCTTGAGCAACCTGCTGGTCCGCCAGGCCGCCGCCCGCCTGGACCAGCCCCGGCGGATCCGGATCGCCTGGGCGGCCTCCGTGAGCGATGCCCAAGGGTACGCGGTCATCCTCCACACCCTGCACATCCTGACGGGAGAGGTGCCCACCTTCCGGGCCGGGCGCTTCCAGCCCATTCCCGCCGGGGCTGAACCGGAGTGGCTCCCCTTCCCCGAGCCTCTGGGCCGGGTCCAGGTGGTCCACGTGGGCCATCCCGAACCCGTCACCCTCCCCCAGGCCTTCCCTGGGGTGGAGGAGGTCTCCCTGAAGGGCGGCCTGGCCGAGCCCTTCCTCAACTGGCTCGCCCGGGTGGTGGGGCGGACGGGGCTTACCCGCTCCCACCGGGGGAAGGTGGTCCTGGGGCGGATCTTCCGGCCCCTCCTCCCCGTCCTCCAGCGCTTGGGCCCCTGGAAGGAGCCTGCCTCGGGCCTCCACGTGGTGGTGGAAGGGGTGCTCGACGGGGAGCCCGCCCGGGTGACGGTCCGGGCCGTGGGCCCCATGGACGGGCTCACCAGCGTGCCCCTCGCCCTGGGGGCCCTCCTCCTGGGCCGGCGGGCCATCGAGCGTCCCGGGGTGCACCCGCCGGAGACGCCGGGGCTCCTGGACGTTGAGAGCTTCCTGGCCGAACTGGCCAAGCGGGGCCTCACCTTGGAAACGCCGGTGCTGGAGCGGCTCCCGGGAGGCTCCGGCCGCCGGGCGGTGTAGGCGCCACCCTGCCCCGGCGTGGATCCCCTCCCCCTGAGCCCGGCCGCGGCCCGGGCCGGCCCGCGGCCGTCGTCAGGCCGCGTGCCGTTTGCGGGGAAGGAAGGTTCCCGCCGGACGGGAACCTCATGGAGCGTGTGCCGGCATGCGAGACGCGTTCCGGCCGAGGAGGTGCCGTATGAAACCCTACCTCTTCTTCGACGCCGGAGGTACGGTGATCTTTCCCGACTTTGCCCGGGCGGCGGAACTCTTGCAGGCGACGGGCCACCCCGTCGATGCGGAGACCCTCTTCCGTGCCTTCAGCGTCCTCCTCTACCGGGTGGATCGGCCCCCGGCGGAGCAGCACGGAGACCCTTTCCCCCAAGGGTTGGGGGTCGCCATCCTGGAGGAGGTGGGGGTCCCCTCGGAGCAGGCTGAACTCCTGGCCCGCCAGCTGGCCAACGAACCGCCCGGACTCGACTGGGCCGCCACCTTCCCGTGGGTGAAGCCGGCCCTCGAGGAACTCCGGCGCCAGGGTTACGGGATGTCCATCATCTCCAACTCCGACGGCCGGGTGGCCGAACGGCTGGCCCACGCCGGCTTGGACCACTTCTTCGACCGGATCTACGACTCGGCCATCGTGGGCTACGAGAAGCCCCACCCCGGTATCTTCCAGAAAGCCTTGGACGAGCTGGGCCTGGATCCGGCCCAGTGCCTTCACGTGGGCGACCTGTACTACGCGGACGTGCTGGGCGCCAACCGGGCGGGTGTGGGCGCGGTCCTGCTCGACCCCTTCGGCCTCAGCGTGGGCCGGGCCGGCTTGCGGATCCGGACCATCGCCGACTATCCTGAGTTTCTGGCCGGGATTCACGAGGTGACCGGTCCCGCCTTCCACCCCCTGGCTGGGCAGTAAGGGGGCGGCCGGCGGCTTCGGGAGAGGAGGCCGCCAAGGCGGGCCACCGCCCCGGCGGCCCTGGGGCCCGGTGTGACGGGTGGGGAACCATCCAGGAAAGGGGGATGGGTGTGCCCAACGAGCTCCTCTGGTTCGGCTTCATGATCCTTGATCTGACCATCGTGCTGGCCCTCTACTGGGCCTTCGGCCGCTCGGGGCTCTACACCGCCGTCATCACCGGCACCATCGTGAGCAACGTCCAGGTGGTGAAGACGGTCACCCTCTTCGGCCTGGAGGCGACCCTGGGGAACATCACCTACGCCAGCATCTTCCTTGCCACCGACATGCTGAACGAACGGTACGGGAAGCGGGAGGCCCTGCGCGGGGTCGCCTTGGGCTTTGCGGCCCTCGTCTCCTTCACCATCGCCATGCAGTATGCCCTCCTGGTGAAGCCCGCCCCCTCCGACTTCGCCCACCCCGCCATGACCACCCTCTTCACCCTCCTGCCCCGGGTGGTTGCGGCCAGCCTGGCCGCCTACCTCATCTCCAACGTCTTAGACGTCCACCTCTTCCAGTTCATCCGCCAGCGCACGGGCGGCCGGCACCTCTGGCTGCGGAAGAACGGCTCCACCTGGATCTCCCAGGCGGTGGACTCCACCGTCTTCGTCCTGGGCGCCTTTGCGGGTGTCCTCCCCTGGGCGGTCATGGGGGAGATTGTGGTGACCACCTTCCTCCTGAAGGCGGTCGTGGCCGCCATCGACACCGTCTTCATGTACATCGCCGTCCGGATCCGGCCCCGCTCCGAAGCCCCTCCCCTCCCCTCGCCTCCCCTGGAGCCGAGGCCCGGCAGGCGCTGACGGCTGGGATCCTCGCCCGCGCCCGGCCCGCTCCCGCCGGGCGCCCCCTGGCGGCCTCCACCCTCCCCGTCCTCGCCCCCGACGGCGTCCTTACCCCCGGACCTGCCCCTGGGGGCGGTCCAGGTGGGCGAAGGTGTCCCGCCAGAGGAGGAGGCTGCCGGTGGCGGCCAGGAGGAGGAGGCCGCCGGCCACGAAGGCGGCCTCAATCCCCGCCACCTCCGCGACCAGGCCGTACAGGACGGGGCTGGTCACCTGAGCCAGGCGGTTCCCCGTCAGGCGGACGCCCAGGGCCAGCCCCCGCTCGGACTGGGGCACCGTCTCGGCCACGGCCAGCATGCTCAAGGGTTGCACCAGCCCCAGCCCGATGCCTGCGGCCACCGAGGCCACCGCCAGGCTGACCGGGTCCCGGGTCCAGGGGGTGATCAGGATGGCCAGCGCGCTCACCAGCATGGAGGCAAAGACGGTGGGGAAGCGCCCCCGCATCAGCCGGACGATCCGGGGCATGAAGGGCCGGACGCTCATGGAGGCGAGGGCCCGCAGGCTGAGCATGGCCCCCACAAAGCCGGCCGAGTAGCCCAACCCTTCCACGTAGATGGGATAGAAGCCCTGGCGGACCCCCATGGTGAAGAGGGTGGCGAAGCTGGTCACCACCGCGAGCTGCACGCCCCCGGTGCGGAGGATCCGCCCCAGGGCCTCCCGTTCCATCGTAAGGCTCGTCGCACCCTTTTCGGGCTCCTGGCGGGACGCCCAGGGCAGGTCCCGAACCCGGGTGCCCACCAGGACGGGCAGAAGGCCCAGAACCGAGGCGGTCAGGAAGCTGCGGGCATAGCCCACCGCGTCGGCCAGCACGCCCCCCAGGAGGGGGCCCACCAGCTGGCCGGCCGAGACCATGGTGGTGTACCAGCCCAGGTGCTGCTCCCGCTCCCGGCCGGTGCTGAGGGAGGTGGCATAGGTTTGGCCGGCCACGATGACCAGCAGCTCCGAAAGGCCCGCCAGCGCCTGGGCCCCAAAGAGGACGGGAATGGAGGGCTTGAGGCCGATGGCCCCCAGGCCCAGGACGATGCCGCACGCCCCCGCAACGAAGAGCCGCCGGGAGCCCAGGCGATCCACCAGAGCTCCCGCCGGCACCGCCAGCACCAGCGGGATGACCGCGTAGGCGGCCACCACCGCGCCCACCCGGGCTGCGCCCGCCCCCAGCTCCTGGGCCAGGAGCGGCACCAAGGGCCGGCTGAAGGTGGTCACCAGGAAGCTGAGGCCCGTGGCGGAGGCCATCACCATCAGGGCCCGCCAGGCCTCCCGCTGTCCCAGGCGTCTGCCGGAGGGGATGGGCTCAGGCACCGGGCATCAGACCCGGATCGAACCCCGGCCCCCCTCCCCCGGCAGGGGTCTCGGTCTCGGGCTGGACCGCCCCCTCCTCGCCGGATCCGGGAGGAAGCCCCTCCCCTGCCGGCTCACCCAGCGCCCCGCCCGGGTCGCCGGGGCCGCCGCCCGGCTCCGGCCCCACCGGCTCGCCCCCCACCTGGGCCCAGATCCAGCCGGCAATGGTCTCGATCACCTCAGGGGCCATCGCTCGCCGCCAGCGGAAGCCGGAGGTGAGGACCGGATCCTCCCCCCGGGTGAAGGTGTGGTTCAAGAAGAGGAAGAGCCGGAAGGTGACGTCCTGCCGCCCGCCCAGCCGCTGCCGCCAGAGGGCCAGCTCCGAGGGCGGGACCACCCGGTCCCGGCCGCCGTGGAGGATGAGCAGGGGCCCAGCATAGCTGGCGGCCCGGCCCAGGGGATCCCGCTGGCGCAAGTCCACAAAGTAGCGGGCGGGGCCCAGGTAGGTCTGGGCCGGCTCGGTCTGGCCCTGGCGGAACTGCTCCACCGCTGCCCGGGCCCGCTCCAGGTGGGCCTGCTCCTCGGCCGAGAGCCCGTCGGCCCGGAAGACCTCCTCCAGCTGGCGAAGGACCAGCTCATCCAGGGGCGTGGCCAGGGGCGCCAGGAGCACCGCGCCCGCGGCCTGGGCCCGCTGGGCGATCTCGGGGGCCAAGGTGCCGCCCAACCCGTGACCCACGATGAAGAGGGCTTCCAGCCCCTCCTGTTCCGCCAGGAGCCGGGCGGCGGCCAAGGCATCTTGGATCAGGTCCTCCTCCACGGTGAGGGCCTTCCCGTCCATCTTGGGGCCGTGGAGGAAGGTCCGCTTGTCGAAGCGGATGGAGGCGATGCCCCGCTGGGCCAGGCCCCGGGCCAGATCCCGGAAGGGCGTGTCGAGGCCGGTGGTCGCATCCCGATCGTACGGCCCGAAGCCGGGCACCAAGACCACCCCGGGGAAGCGGCTGGCCCCCTCGGGCAGGGCCAGGGTCCCCTCCACCTCCCACGGCGCCGTGCCGAGGGTCACCGGCTCCTCCCGGAAGGTGAAGGCTCCAGCGGCGCTCCCCCGGACCCACCCGGCTGCTCCGGCCAGGAGCACCGCCACCAGCAGCCCCACCGTGATCCGATGGGCCCGCCCCTTCCAGGCGTGGGGACCCATGGGCATCCCTCCCTCATCCATACCTCTCACCTTCGAGACGGGCCCTCCGGCTCCTGGTGGCCGGCGCCTTCCTTTCCCCGTTTCCAACCCCTTCCTGGGGCGGCGATTCCCCGGGAAAGGCGCGGTCAACTGAAGAGGGCGCGCAGGGCGGGCCCGTAGGGCGGGTGGACGATCCCCTTCTCGGTGATGATCCCGGTGATGAACCGGTGGGGCGTCACGTCGAAGGCGGGGTTGTACACCGGGACCCCTTCGGGCGCGACGGGGACGCCGAAGGGCTCCGTCACCTCCCGGGGATCCCGCTCCTCGATGGGGATCTCCTGGCCGGAAGGGAGGGAGAGATCGATGGTGGCCAGGGGGCTGGCCACGTAGAAGGGCACCCCAAAGGCCTGCGCGGCGACGGCCAGGGCAGCGGTCCCGATCTTGTTGGCCACATCCCCGTTGGCCGCCACCCGGTCCGCGCCCACGAGCACCAGGTCCACCTTCCCCTGGGCCATCAGGCTGGCGGCCGCCCCGTCACAGAGGAGGGTGACGGGAATCCCCGCCCGCTGCAGCTCCCAGGCGGTGAGGCGGGCCCCCTGCAGGAGGGGGCGGGTCTCGTCGGCGTAGACCTCCACCGGCCAGCCCCGCTCGTGGGCGAGGAAGATGGGCGCAAGGGCGGTGCCGATGCCGGCGGTGGCCAGGGCGCCGGTGTTGCAGTGGGTGAGGACCCGCATCCCCGGCTGGAGGAGCTTCAGCCCGTGGAGGCCGATCTGGTGGCAGACCTCCCGGTCCTCCTCCTGGATCTGGCGGGCCTCCGCCAGGAGCCCCGCCAGCACCCGTTCCGGGGCCGTGGGGTGCTGGGCGGCCAGCTCCCGGGCCCGGGCCTGCATCCGGTCCAAGGCCCAGAAGAGGTTGACCGCCGTCGGCCGGGAGCGGGCCAGGAACTGGGCCACCTCCTCCACCCGGGCCAGGAGCTGGTCCACGGGGCCGGTGTGGTCCCGCACACCCAGATAGAGCCCGTAGGCGGCGGCCACCCCGATGGCCGGGGCGCCCCGGACCCTCAGCTTCTGGATGGCTTCGAACATGGCCTCTGGATCCCGGATCTCCAGGTACCGCTCCTCCCGGGGCAGGCGGGTCTGGTCCAGGATGACCACGTGATCTTCGTTCCAGCGGATGCTCTCGGGCGCCATCGGCTCACCTCCGGGCGGTCCTGCCGCTCCCGTGCCATGCTTCGGTTCTCGTCCCATTCTACCAGCCCGACGGCGCCCTGTCTGGCCCTGGAGGGCGAAGGAGCTCCGCCAGGCGGCGCCGCATCAGCTTTCCCGACGGGGTCCGGGGCAGGGCCTCCACCGCCACGATGCGGGCGGGCACCTTGTAGCCCGCCAGCCGCTCCCGGCAGAACTGGCGGAGGGCCGCCTCGTCGAACGCCGCCCCGGGCCGGAGCCGGACGGCCGCCACCACCGCCTGGCCCCAGACGGGGTCGGGCACGCCCACCACCCCCGCCTCGGCCACCGCCGGGTGCTCCAGGAGAACCCCCTCCACCTCGGCCGGGTAGATGTTCTCGCCGCCGGAGATGATCAGGTCGTCCCGCCGGTCCAGGACGTAGAGGTACCCCTGCTCGTCCAGGTACCCCACATCCCCCGTGTGGAGCCACCCGCCCGCCAGGGCTCGGGCCGTCGCCTCGGGCTGCCCGTGGTACCCCGCCATCACGTTGGGGCCCCGGACCAGGATCTCCCCCGGCTCGCCCGGCGGCTGGTCCCGGCCGTCCTGGACGATGCGGAGCTCCACCCCGAAGAGGGGCCGCCCCGAAGAGCCGGGCCGGGCCGCCGCCTCGTGGGGCGGCAGGGTGGCCACCTGGGAGGCCGCCTCCGTCAGGCCGTAGCTGGGCGCCACGGGGAGGCCCAGGCCCTGGGCCCGCTCCACCAGGACCTGGGGGACCGGCCCGCCGCCCAGAAGGGCCGCCCGGAAGGTGGGAGGGTACGGCTCGGTGCGGGCCTCCAGCATCCGGGCCAGCATGACGCTCACCACGGACACCAGGGTGGCCCCCTCGTGGTCGATGGCGTGGTGGACCGCCGCCACATCAAAGCGGGGGTGAAGGAGGACGGGGATCCCGTAGATCACCGCCCGGAAGAGGATGGAGAGGCCCCCCACGTGGAAGAGGGGCAGCACGGCCAGCCACCGGTCGCTGGGCACGAGCCCCAGGTTGAGGGCCGAGGCCAGCGCGTTCCAGCCGTAGTTGCCATAGGTGAGCCGGGCCCCCTTGGGCCGCCCCGTGGTCCCGGAGGTGTAGATGATGGTGTGGACCTGGCCCGGCTCCCGTTCAAGGTGCAGGGGGATCTCCCGGGGCCGGACCGCCTCCAGCTCTTCCGCCGCCACGGCCCGCAGCCCCGGCACCTCCCGGGCGACGGCCTCAGCGGCGGCGGCCGTCGTCTCGTCGTAGAGCAGGAGCTTGGCGCCCCCGTCGGCCACCTGCCAGGCCAG
The DNA here is from genome assembly GCF_047459355.1 of Limnochorda sp. Lineage (NCBI taxonomy): Bacteria > Bacillati > Bacillota > Limnochordia > Limnochordales > Limnochordaceae > Limnochorda > Limnochorda sp. The sequence goes on from NZ_VSCV01000032.1 coordinate 13,464, forward strand.
CTCCGGCACGGCCAGCCGGGTGTTCAAGGGGACCAGCTCCACCCCCAGGCGGCCCACCCCGTGGACCACCTGGACCATCAAGGGCCCGCTCCCCAGGAGGACGGCCAGGCGGTCCCCGGGCTCCAGGCCCAGGGCGGCCAGCCGCAGGGCCAGCCGGGTCACCGCCTCATCCAGCTGGGCGAAGGTCCAGGAGCGGCCCTGGAAGCGGAGGGCCTCCCGCTCCGGGGCGTGCCGGGCCCGCCAGTGGAGCCAGTCGGTGGTGGGCCATCCCGTTGCCATGCCCATCCCTCCCTCCTCGGCCGGGTGAGGCCCTAGCGGGGCCAGAGCAGGCTCGCCCCCAAAAGGAGCCCGTACAGGAGGTGGAGCTGCCCCGTTCCCTTGAGCACCCGGTTGAGGGCGGGCCCCTGGGTTCCGGCCAGGACGGTCCGGGCCAGGCGCCAGGCGAGGGGCAGGCTCAAGGCGGGCAGCCACCAGGCGGCGCCCACCCAGCCGGCTAGGCGCAAGCCGACGGGGACCAGGTAGGCGATCACCAGAAAGAGGACGTACTGGTAGCGGGTGGCCCGGTCTCCCAGGCGGACGGCCAGGGTCCGCTTGCCCGCCTTCCGGTCGGTGGCGATGTCCCGCAGGTTGTTCACCACCAGGATGTCGGTGACGATGAGCCCCACGGGGACCGCCAGGGCGACGGCCAGGGCCGTCACCTGCCCCGTGTGGAGGTAGTAGGTGGTCACCACCGCCACCAGGCCGAAGAAGATGAAGACGAAGAGATCGCCCAGCCCGTGGTAGGCCAACGGCCAGGGCCCGCCGGTGTAGGCCAAGGCCCCGGCGATGCTGGCTAGGCCCACGGCCAGCACTGGCCAGCCGCCCACCCAGACCAGGAAGAGCCCCACCAGGAAGGCGAGCCCCAAGACCAGGGCCGTCGCCCGGACCATCTGCCCCTCGCTGACCCACCCCGCCTGGGTGACCCGCACGGGACCGGTGCGGGCCTCGGTGTCCGCGCCCTTCTTGAAGTCGAAGAGGTCGTTGGCGAAGTTGGCGCCGATCTGGATCAAGAGGGCCGCCGTCAAGGCCGCGAGGAAGACCCCCAGGCGGAAGCGGCCCTCGCCCGCGGCCGCGGCGCTGGCCACCACGACGGGGGAGATGGCGGCCGGCAAGGTCATGGGCCGGGCCGCCATCCACCAGATCCGCCAGGCCGGGGGCCGGCCGGCCTCCGGAGGTGCGGGGGGCGCGCCGGGCGCGGGCCCGCCCGCCTCACGGGAAGCGGGGGAACTTGGAGAAGTCGGGCTTCCGCTTCTCAAGGAAGGCATTGCGACCCTCCTTCGCCTCGTCGGTCAGGTAGAAGAGCAAGGTGGCGTCGCCCGCCAGCTGCTGGATGCCGGCCAGGCCGTCGGTGTCGGCGTTGAAGGCGGCCTTCA
>NZ_VSCV01000066.1:0-3053 GCF_047459355.1 Limnochorda sp.
CGAAGCTCCTCTACGGTCATGCCGACTTCGAGCGCATCCTTCTCTTGCTCCATAGGGGTGGATTCGAGGAACAGTTGGTAGGCCAGCGTTGGCGTCATTCCCTCCACGCTCATGAGCGCCGCGTACCAGTCCTCGAACGGCACGGTGCCGGGAATTCGAACACCATATGGGGCCAGATACTCCGCGAACTTGCGGCGAAGGTAGTCGATCCCCTCGCCGCCTTCCATGTTGTACACCTCGATAAGCTCTTCGTCCGAGAGAGGCTTTCCGGCCTGTTCGTTCGCCCACCAGAACTCAGGAGACGGGAACGCCGGGCGCTGGGCTTCCATTCCGGTCGCCAGGACGCTTCCGCCGAAACGCTGGTCGAACTCCGTCTTGCGATCCTTCCACCGGCTAAAGAAGCCCTCCTGATTCCAGGGGAGCGGATTCCTTTCCCGCGGATCCAACCCAGCCTGCGCCCGGGCCATTTGGTCGTAGGTGCCGACGAACGCCGCAAACGATGCGGGTGCCTCGCCTCTCTCCACGGCGACGATGTACTGGGCGTACTCCAGCGGAGATGGAACGATGAAGCCCTGTTCGAGGTACGGCTTCACGGCCCGGTCATACGCCTGCATGAAACTGCTGTCGCTTAGAAGTCGCTCGATGCCTCCGCCTTCTGCTTCGGCCTCGATGATGGCGAGACGCGCCCGCTCTTGGGCAATCTGGATCTCCAGGAGTTCGATTTCCCGCTCTTTCCGGGTGCGGTCCACGCCCTGGAGCTGGTCCAGCACTTCACGCGCCGTCGCGAGATCCACTTCCATGAACTGGAGCTTCAGCCGGGATTCCTGGCGTAGATTCTCAGCGACCTCCACTCTGGCATCCAACGTGGACGCTTCATAGAGATTCTGCAGCCTCAGTCCCTGGGCCTGAAGTTGCTCTAATTCCCACCGGTTCAGGGCGTTGGCAACATCCATGAGCGTTTGCTTGTTCACGCGCCCCTGTTCATCGGTGGTTATAACAGCACTGGCCTTCGCTGCGTCGAACCCGGCTTTTTGCAGGAGATCCAGGGCCTGCTCGCGCGTCATCCATTCCGTTTGGAGTTTCGTGATTTCGTTCTGGAGAAGCTGGAGATTTGCCTGGCCCGTCTGGAGACTCACGGCACCGCCGAGAGTGTCAAGCCACCCTCGGAGGCTTTCCTGGACCGCTGGCAAGTAGAGATACTCTCGCCCATCGTCACCCACCTGGTACATCCCACGGACGAGAGGACGGAAACTGTCAGGAAGCGTCTCGATCCAGCTTTCGGCCTCAGCCTTCGGGATCAACCCACTGGAGAATCTGGATTGCAGATCCTGTAGAGCCAACTGTGCCTGGGTAAGCTGGATTCGCTCCAGCTCCCGTTGATGTGGCGTCTTGGTCAGTTCCGGCGCAAGCTGCTGCCAAACACGCTGGTCTACCATCAGGGGCTGGCCTGGCTGATAGCCCTCTGGTAGCCGAAGGAGACCGGATTGAACCGCCTGTTGCAACGCCTGCGGCCCCAGCACGGAGCCAATGTCTACGTACTGAGACTCGCGCATAAAGCGGTGCTGTTCTTCGGCCAACTGCTGGCTTCTGCGGGCAAGCTCCAACTGTTCGCGAGAGATCCCGAGCCTCTCCTCTTCAGTCCGCATCTGGTGCTCTGCCATCTGGCGCTGGAGTTCGTCCTGCATGCGTTGCCGCCGTCGCTCGATGGCCGCCTGGATTCCAGACTGAACTCCCTGGCCCACGGGAGCCCAGAAGTAAGGGGATGCCAGCGTGCTCGCGGGTGGAGCAAAGCTCGGAATGTTGATCTGAACTCCATCAGCCATAGATCATCGCTCCTTACGAGTAGGCGCCTCCGTTAGACGGCCAGTGGTGGCGGCGGTCGGAACTGCTGTCGTCACCGGCCTCCAAAGAGGTTTCCGAGCCAATTACCTACCTGCGCCCCCAGAGGCCCGCCCAGAACGTATCCAGCGCTGGTAATGAGCGATCCGAGCAGGTTCCCCCATCCGGCCTGCGCCATGGCCTGCTGTTGAGCCGCGAGCTGGTTCAGATACGCCTGGAGTTCGGCCTGCTGGAGCGCGAGTTGCTGCCGGGCAAGCCACTGATCGAACGCCATTTGGCTTGCCTGTTGGCTCAACTGCTGCTGCCCAAGCCACTGAGTCCAGTCCATTTGCTGCGCCGCCTGCCCGAGCATCTGTTCCTGGAGCCAGCGATTCAGGTCAAACTCAGCCCCAAACTGGCCCGCCTGCTGGAGCCTCTGGGCCTCCTGAAGTTGAGCCTGGAGAGCCGCCATAGCCTCCGGCTGGTAGACACTCCCATAGACCTGAAGGGCCGCCTGGAGGGGCAGAAGTTGCTGTTGCTGCTGCATCTGCTGCATGAACTGGCCCAGACCAAGGAGGTTCGCCAGATTCTGCTGGCCCAGAGCCGCCTGCTGACCGCCCAGCGCCAGCGCAGCCTGGAGCGCCTCGCTCTGAGCCATCTGGGTCGCCTGCTGCCCGGCCAGGTACCGCTGGGCCGCCAGGTCCGCGATTGCCCGCTGGCGGGATTCCTCTATATCGCTCAAGCTGCTCCCGAGAAGGCCGGAACGGTATAGCCCGGCAAGGTTCAGCGCCTCAGCAGTGCTCCGGGCAGCTTCTTGAGTCTGGCGGTTGATCTGCTCCAGGTAAGCCTGGAAGGCCGGATCCTGTTCCGGCGACACGAAGGCAGAGTACCCCGGGTCCAGCCTCCTCCGGATTGCTTCTTGCGCCGTACCCCAGAGGCTGGGCTGCTGCGCTCCGCCCAGCAACTGCTGGCCCGCCTGCTGGAGATACTGATTCGGCTGGAACTGACCTTGGACGCCGCCCAGAAGCCCGAGGAACCTGTCACGGAGAGCCTGCCCGCCTCCGGTAAGGTAGTCCTGAATGAAACCCGACACCTGCCCTGGGGCCGTGGGCTGCTGGCCCGTGTACCGTTCGGGCCGCCACTGGCCGCCGTAAGTGCCAGGCTGCCACGTGTCTCCGGGGTATTCGGGCGCTGTAATGACCTGGTTATTCCCATTTCGCCCGTTAGCCAAGGCG
>NZ_VSCV01000033.1:0-14249 GCF_047459355.1 Limnochorda sp.
CTGCCGCCCGTCTGGGCGGTGAACGGGGTGAGCCTGGCGGTGCGGCCGGGCGAGGTGTTGGGCATCGCCGGCGAGTCGGGGTGCGGCAAGACGACCCTCGCCCATCTGCTCGCCTGCCATCTGGAGCCGCCTCTCTACCTTCTGAAGGGCCAGATCCGGGTGGCCGGGCGGGACCCGCTCACCTTGTCGCCGGAGCGGCTTCGCCGGGAGGTCCGGGGAGAGCTGGTCGCGATGCTGCCCCAAGGCGCCCTCAACGCACTCAACCCCACTCGACGAGTGGGTGCTTTGGCGGTGGACGTGGTGCGGGAGCACCATCCGGAGCTGACGCGCCGGGAGGTGCTGGACCAGGCCCGGCGGCGTTTTGAGCACCTGGGCCTGCCAGCGGCGGTGCTGGACCAGTACCCTCACCAGCTGAGCGGGGGGATGAAGCAGCGGGTGGTCGCGGTCCTCTCGACCCTGCTCAACCCCCGGGTGCTCATCGCCGACGAGCCCACCTCAGCCCTGGATGTGACTTCCCAGCGGGCGGTCCTCGATCTGCTCCGCCGCCTGCTGGAGGAGGGCATCATCCAGAGCGTCGTCTTCATCACCCACGAGCTGCCCCTCTTGCAGCAGGTGGCCGACCGGATCGCCGTCATGTACGCGGGCCGTCTGGTGGAGACGGGGCGGGTGGAGGAGGTCCTGGCCGGGCCCCAGCACCCCTACACCCAGGCCCTGGTCCGGTCCGTGCTGGCCCCCGAACCCCGCCGGGGCCGGGCGCGGGTAGAGGGGATTCCCGGCGCCCCGCCCGATCTACGGGAACTACCCCAGGGGTGCGCCTTTGCCCCCCGGTGCGGGGTGGCCTTGGACCGGTGCCGGGTGGAGGTCCCGCCGCGCTTCCGCTCCGGCGATCGGGACGCCTGGTGCTGGCGGCTCTTGGAGGAGGGCTGGCTGCCTGCCCCGGTGGCGGGGAGGCGCGGGTTGCCCCCGGGGGACGGGTGAGGCCCTGGCCACGGCCCAGGTCGGCCGGGAGGGGTGAGGACCGGCCTGGGGGCGGCGGGCGGAAGGGTAGGGGAGAGCCGGGCGGGAGGAAGCGGGGCGGAGGCCTCCTGGACGCAGGCGAGCCGGGCGAAGGAGGGGTGGTCGTGGGGGGTTCAAAGGCTGGACGGGTCCTCCTGGAGGCCCGGAACCTGACCCGGGTCTTCGGCTCGGGCCGCGCGGCCGTCACCGCCGTGGACGGCGTCTCCTTCCACCTCCGGGAGGCTGAGGTGGTCTCCCTGGTGGGGGAGAGCGGGAGCGGCAAGAGCACCGTCGCCCGCATGCTCTTGGGCCTCCTTCCGCCCACGGCCGGCACCATCCGCTTCGAGGGGCGGGAGGTGAGCCGGCTCCTCCGGACGGATCGGAAGGCCTACTGGCGGCAGGTCCAGGCGGTCTTCCAGGACCCTTTTGCATCCTTCAACCCCTTCGCCCGGGTGGAGCGGCTGCTGGCCAACAGCCTCCACCTGCTGCCTGGGCGGCTCCCGCCAGGCCACGCCCGGGCCCGGATGGCGGAGGTCCTCCGGGCTGTGGGGCTGGAGCCGGAGGCGGTGCTCTCCCGGCTCCCCCACCAGCTGAGCGGCGGCCAGCGCCAGCGGGTGATGATCGCCCGGGCCCTGATGCTCAAGCCCCGCCTCCTCATCGCCGATGAGCCCACCTCCATGATCGACGCTTCCTCCCGGGTGAGCCTCCTGAACGTCCTCCTGGACCTGCGGGAGGAGCTGGGGATGACCATCCTCTTCATCACCCACGACCTGGGTCTGGCCGCCTACACCAGCAACCGGCTTCTGGTGATGCAGAAGGGAAGGCTGGTGGAGGAGGGCCCCGTGGAGGAGGTTCTCGGCCGCCCGAAAAATGAGTACACCCAGAAGCTCCTGGCCGATGTTCCCCGCCTCCACCCGGTCTGAACCGGGGGCGGCCGAGTCGACCATGGCACCCGCGGGAAGGAGTCGTGGCCGATGAAGCTTCAGATCACCCAGTGGTGGATGCAGGACGTCTCGCCCGGGACGGAGCTTCCCGAGCCGGTTTTCCAGCCAGGGGATGGGAGCGTGCCGGCCCGTTGGACGCCGGTGGAGCTCCCGGCCAACCTGATCCACCTCCTGGTCCAGCAGGGCCGCCTGCCCGATCCTTATGTGGACGCCAACACCGAGGCGGCCCGCTGGACCGAGGAACGGGACTGGTGGTTCGCGGCCGACGTGGCGCGGCCCGAAGGGGTGGCCCCTTGGCAGCGGCTGATCCTCCGGTTTCAGGGCGTCGAGCCGGGGACCCGGGTTTGGCTTAACGGCCGGCTTCTGGGCGAGCACCCGAGCGCCCTCCGGCCCGCCGAGTGGGATGTGACCGACCACCTCCAGCCGGGGCGCAACCGGCTGGTGGTCCGCATCCCCGCGCTGGGCGAGCTCCCAGCCAAGGCCCGCACCCTCTGGGCTCCCTACGACCAGCGGCGGGTGCTCCGGCGGGAGCCCCAGATGCGCTACGGTTGGGACTGGGGGCCCCGGCTGGTCATGGCGGGGATCTGGCGGCCGGTGGAGCTGGTCGCCCGGGGGGCCGTCCACCTGGACGGGGGCGTCGCCGTCCGGACGGTGCAGATCCGGCCGGACGCGGCCTCCCTGGAGCTGGTGGCGCAGGTGGCCGGGCCCGTCACCCCAGGCACCCGCCTCCGGGTGAGGCTCGACGGTCAGGAGCGGGTCCTCCCCGTGCATGCCGGCATCGCCCGGGGGATGGTGGAGGTGGCCCACCCCCGGCTCTGGTGGACCCACGATCTGGGCCGGCCCGAACTCTACACCCTGGAGGCGGTTCTGGAGAGCCCCGAGGGCCACGAGCTGGACCGGTACACCACCCGCTTCGGCATCCGCCAGGTCCACCTGGTCCAGGCGCCCGACGGGGAGGGCGGCCTCAGCTTCCGGCTCTTCCTCAACGGGGTGCCCCTCTTCGCCCGGGGGGCCAACTGGATCCCGGCGGAGAGCATGCTGGGCGCCGCGCCCCCCGAGCGGTACCGCCGGCTCCTCACCCTGGCCCGGGAGGGGAACATGAACATGATCCGGGTCTGGGGCGGGGGGATGTACGAAGACCCGGTCTTCTACGAGACCTGCGACGAGCTGGGGCTCTTGGTCTGGCAGGACTTCATCTTCGCCTGCGCCGAGTATCCCGACGACGACCCCGCCTTCGTGCGGGAGGTGGAGGCGGAGGCCGCCTGGGCCGTCAAGCGGCTGCGCAACCACCCCTCCATCGCCCTTTGGTGCGGCAACAACGAGAACGACTGGATCGCCTCCCAGAACACTTGGGAGGAGCCGGGCCGGGCCTTCCCCGGCTACCGGATCTACCACCAGGTCCTGCCCGCGGTGTGCGCGGCCCTGGATCCCACCCGGCCGTACTGGCCCTCCAGCCCTTACGGCGGCGACGACCCCAACGCGGACGAGATGGGGAACAAGCACAACTGGCAGGTCTGGCACGGCGGGGTCTACCCCCGGCGGAGCCACGAGCCCCCGCGGCACGACCCGTCGCCGGAAGGGGTCAACTTCCGCCGGTACCAGGAGGACTGGGGCCGGTTCGTCACCGAGTTCGGCATCCACGGCTCGCCCCGCTTGAGCCTCCTGCGGCGCTACGTCACCGGCCCCCTAACCTACAACGGCGAGGCCTTCCTCAACCGGATCAAAGACCCCAACGGGAACGTGAAGATCGAACAGCTCTTTGCCTACCACACGGGCCAGCCCAGGGACATCGAGGCCTACGAGGAGCTCTCCACCCTGGTGCAGGCGGAAGGGATGCGGGTGGCCTGCGAGCACTACCGGGCCCGGGAACCCCTCTGCTCCGGCGCCCTGGTCTGGCAGCTGAACGACTGCTGGCCGGGCATCAGCTGGAGCCTCATCGACTACGGCCTCCACCCCAAGCCGGCCTACTACGCCGTCCGCCGGGCCTTCGAACCCCGGGCCGTCTTCCTCGCCCCTGCAGGCACCCTCTCCCCCTTCGACCCGCCGGCCCCGCCGGGCACCTACGAGCTGGTAGGGGTGAACAGCCTGCCCCGGGCCTGGAAGGGCCGCATCGAGGTGGGGCGGATGGACTTCACCGGCCGGGTCCTCGCCCGGCGGGAGCTGGAGGTGGAGCTCGCCCCCTCCCAGGCGACCCGGTTGGGACCGGCCGGGCTGGGCGAAGAGGGGCTCACCCCGGCCCAGCGGCGAAGCCAGCTCCTCTACGTGCGGGTGCTGGGAGGGGAGGAGGGCGGAAGGAGTCCGGGCTGGGCGACCCGCCTCTGGGACCCCGGGGCGGTGCCGGCCCGGCCGCCGGTGGGGGGCGTCTGGCTCCTGGCCGAGGAGAAGGAGCTGGTCCTGCCCGATCCCGAGCTCACCGTGGAGCGGCGGGAGGACGGGCTGAGGCTGCGGGCCCGCCACTTCGCCCACTTCGTCCGCCTCACCAGCGACCGGGACGATCTCCGCTTCGCCGACAACGGCTTCGACCTGCTCCCCGGCGAGGAGCGCTTCATCACCGTCACCAGCGAGGCGCCCTGGGAGCTGGAAGAGGTGCAGGTGAAGGTGCGGCGGTGAATCCCCATCGGCCTGCCAGATGAGGGAGGCTCGCGGCAGTATGGGGAGGGGTTCGTCGCCTACGGGCGAAAAGACGCGCTGGCCTGTCTTTTTCGATGGTTGAGGGGGAGCAGGCCATGCAGCAGCCCGGCTCGCCCCGAGGAACGGAGGCAGGCAGGGGGTGTTGACGGTGTGGCGTGAACCTGAGGTCCCGTCGCTTCCACAGGATGACAGCCTGGCATCCCCGTGCTATAGCCCTCCAGGCCACTATCTCTGGGATTTTTGGCTCCTCAAGCACGGGGAGGGCTACCACCTCTATCACCTCACCGCTCCCCGGACGCTGCCGGACCCAGAACAACGGCACGACGTGGCGCGGGTCCGGTACGCCTTTTCTCGAGACTTGGTGGGTTGGGAAGACCGAGGCCTCGTTCTCGAACCGGGAGCACCCGGCTCGTGGGACGACCTCTCCATCTGGACCGGGTCGGTCATCGCTGCCCACGGGCAGTTCTACATGCTCTACACGGGCCGGGCAGCCGGGGAGCGAGGCCGGGTGCAGCGGATCGGCCTCGCGGTGTCCCGGGATCTCCAGCACTGGGAGCGGTGGTCGGACAGGCCCCTGTTGGAGGCTGACCCGCGCTGGTACGAGAAAGCCGAGGCGTCTCCCACGGGGAACGAGTCGTGGCGGGACCCGTACGTCTACTACGAGCCTCAGGAAGCGATGTTCTACGCCTTCATCACCGCCCGGGTGAAGGAGGGCGACCCCCAGGGGCGGGGATGCATCGCGGCCGCCCGCTCTGAGGACCTGGTTACCTGGGAGGTCCTGCCGCCGGTGGTGGCCCCGGGGCATTTCTATGAGATGGAAGTTCCCACGGTTTGGAAGGGGAACGGCCGGTACTACCTGACTTTCTCAACTCAGGCCCAGTGGTACACACCGGAACACGCCGAAGAGATCTCGCCCGAGCAGCCGCAGACGGGCATTTTCTATTACGTTTCCGATCACCTTCTGGGGCCCTACCGACCGGTGGGGAAGGAAGTGCTCTTAGGCACTGATTCGGGCTGCTACACCAGCCGGACGATCGAAGGCCCGAAGGGTGACGACGTGCTCCTCACCTGGCGGAGTCGGGTTCCCGGCGTGGAAGGGTTCGCCGGCTGCTTGGATCGGCCCCGGAGGATCGTCTACCACCCCGACGGGCGCTTGGCGCTTGAACCATACGAGCCAGCTTCGTAGTGATTTCGGACTTCTGGGATAACCGCTTGTCTTGGAACGAACGGATGATTTGGTATACTCGGTAGTAGACAGAAGGGCAGCGGCGCCCACCCTGAGCGTTGGCCCGCCCCGTTCGCGAGCGACGGCCGGGCGGCGGGGTGGCGCCCGAAGCCGAGATCATGGACCACTCGACGGGGAGGTTCATGCATTGGTCCGGACACGGTGGGGTCTGATGACCCTGCTCTCTGTCATCGCCTGTCTGGTCTGCCTGGTTCCGGCGACGGCGGTCGCCCAGCCGGCCATTGAGTGGCCCGATTTGACCGGCGTCACCCTAACCGTGGCCGCCGGCGCCGTTGGGCAGGAGCTGCAACTGACCAAGGAAGCGGCGGCCGCCTTCTCCGAACTCACCGGCGCGCGGGTTGAGGTTCTGGAAACCCCCGATCTGGCCACGGACCGGCTTGGCCTCTACCTCCAGTACCTCGGCGCTCGGTCACCGGACATCGATGTCTACCAAGTCGACGTGATCTGGCCTGGCATCCTGGCTGAGCATGCGGTCGACCTCTTCCAGTACGTTCCCGAAGAGGAGATCGCCCAGCATTTCCCCGCCACCATCGCCAACAACACCATCGATGGGAGGCTGGTCGCCCTTCCCTGGTTTACCGATGCGGGTCTCCTCTACTACAGGGCGGACCTCCTCGAGAAGTACGGCTTCTCTGGCCCGCCGGCCACTTGGGAGGACCTGACGGAGATGGCCCGCGTGATCCAGGAGGGCGAGCGAGCCGCCGGCAATCCGTCGTTCTGGGGCTTTGTCTGGCAGGGTAATCGTTATGAAGGGCTCACGTGCGACGCTCTGGAGTGGCAGGTTTCCTTCGGCGGTGGGACCATCATCGAACCGGACGGGACCATCTCGGTCAACAATCCGAGAACGGTGGAAGCGCTGAAGATGGCCCGCAGCTGGGTGGGCACCATCTCACCGCCTGGCGTGACCACCTACGCGGAGGAAGAGGCGCGGGCCATCTTCCAGAGCGGGAACGCGGCGTTCATGCGGAACTGGCCCTACGCGTACGCGCTGGCCCAGGCCGAAGACTCGCCGGTGCGGGGCAAGGTCGGCGTGGCCCCCCTCCCCTCCGGCGGGGCGGGGAGTGCCGCGGCTTTGGGCGGCTGGAGCCTGATGGTGTCCCGGTATTCGCGGAACCAAGAGGCGGCGGCCTGGTTGGTCCGGTACCTGGCCAGCTACGAGGAGCAGAAGCGTCGGGCCATCGAGGGCAGCTTCAACCCCACCATTGAAGCCCTCTACGATGACGCCGACGTCCTGGCGGCCTCACCGTTCATGGGGCAGCTCTACGATGTGTTCATCAATGCGGTCCCCCGGCCGTCGGCCGTGGCCGGAGAGCGGTATAACGAGGTCTCCACGGCGTACTTCACCGCGGTTCACCAGGTGCTCACCGGACAGGTGACAGCCGAACAGGCCCTGACGCGGCTGGAGGCGGAACTGAGGCGGATCATGCGGTGAACTCACGAGGCGGGGGGCCGGCTGGGCCACCCCGCCTTCCTTCATGCCTTGGGGGGAGATGGGCATCGATCGCTTAGAGCCTGTGCTGGTCGAGGCAGGCAGGATCGAACGGCGGGCCGCCACCACCCTGGGGGCTCGCCAGGCTCGTCTGGCGTGGATCCTCCTGCTGCCCACCCTGGCCGTTTTGGTCGGGGTGGCGCTCTACCCGTTGGTCACCACCTTCTACAACAGCCTGACCGACGCCCGTCTCGGCTCGAGCCGATCCGTCCAGTTTGTAGGCTTGGAGAACTACCGGTGGCTCCTCACGGACCCCGTCTTTCTCGAGGCCGTAGGCAACACCCTGTACTTTACGGTCGTATCGGTCTCGGCCGAGTTGGTGCTGGGCCTTCTCATCGCCCTGGTGATCCACTCCCAGTTCCCCGGCCGGGGGCTGGTGCGGGCCGCGGTGCTCGTTCCGTGGGCCATTCCCACCGTGGTGTCCGCCCAAATGTGGCGTTGGATGTACAACGATGTCTTCGGCGTGGTCAACGACTTGCTCATGCGGGTGGGCCTCTTGGATGCGCCCCTGGCCTGGACGGCCGTCCCCGGTCTCGCGATGCATGCCATCATCGCGGTGGATGTCTGGAAGACGACGCCGTTTATGGCGCTTTTGCTCCTGGCGGGGCTCCAGGTGATCCCGCGCGACCTTTATGAGGCGGCTCGTGTCGACGGCGCGAGCCAGATGCGGCAGTTCTTTTCCATCACCTTACCTCTCCTGCGGCCCGCCATGCTGGTCGCCCTCATCTTCCGCACCCTGGACGCCCTGCGGGTCTTCGACGTCATCTTCGTGATGACGGCCGGCGCATCGGGCACGGAGAGCATGGCGACCTACAACCGGAGGGTGCTGATCGAGTTCCAGCAGCTGGGCTACGGGTCGGCCGTGAGCGTGGTGATCTTTTTCGTGATCTTCGTCTTCGTCCTGCTTTACGTGCGCCTGTTGAGGGGGAACGAGGCGTGAGCCGGAGAGCGCGACGCGTCGCGACCAAGGTGCTCTTCTGGGGTGTTGTCCTGCTGCTGTTGTTTTGGACGCTCTTTCCCTTCTACTGGACCGTGGTCTCGTCTCTGAAGCCCAGGCACGAGCTCTTCACCACCCCCGTCCGGTACTGGCCCAGCACCCTGAACTGGCAGAACTACATCACCGTCTTCACGGCCCGGCCCTTCGGACGGAACCTCTTCAACTCGGCGATGGTGAGCCTCTTCACCGTGGGCGTCTCCCTGATGATCGGGGCCCTCGCGTCCTATGCGCTGGGGCGTATCCCCTTCCGGGGACGGCAGGCGGTTCTCTACGCGGTGCTGGCCATGACCATGTTTCCTCAGATCGCCATCTTAGGCGCCCTCTTCCTGCTGGTTCGGGCCCTGGGCCTGTACAACACCTGGTGGGGCCTGGTGCTCACCTATCTCACCTTCACTCTGCCCTTCACCGTCTGGGTGCTGACCAGTTTCTTTCGCGCGATGCCGCGGGAGTTGGAGGAGGCAGCCTTTGTCGATGGGGCCACACCTCTTCAAACCCTGCGCTGGGTGCTGGTGCCTCTGGCCGCGCCGGCCATGGTCACCACGGGGCTCTTGGCCTTTATCCAGGCGTGGAATGAGTTTCTCTTCGCCCTCACCTTCACCGTCAACGACCAGGCCCGGACGGTTCCGGTGGCCATCGCGTACTTCTCCGGCGCCACCCAGTATGAGATCCCCTGGGGCGAGATCATGGCCGCGTCGGTCATCGTCACGCTGCCTTTGATCCTTCTGGTCCTCATCTTCCAGCGGCGGATCGTGGAGGGGCTCACGGCAGGGGCGGTCAAGGGCTGAACGCGAGCCTGCGCGCCTTCTTTGCCACATTTGGACCTCTTCGGCCACAGGAATTCCAACGGGAAATGCGTATAAGCATACACCAACGATGACTGCCCCTGAGGAGGTCCTCCCCGATGGAAGCGCCTGCCGCCTTTCGGATTGAGCGCGACTCCCTTGGCGAGCGAAGGGTTCCCGCCGACGCGTACTACGGTGTCCAGACGGTGCGGGCCTGGGAGAACTTCACCATCACCCGCTACCGGCCCAACCCCCTGATGATTCGCGCCGTCGGGGACGTGAAGTGGGCCTGCACCAAGGCCAACGTGGAGACCGGCGCCCTCCCCGCCGAGATGGGCGCGGCCATCCTCCAGGCCTGCGAGGAGGTCTCCCAGGGGAAGTGGGACGATCAGTTCATCGTGGACCCCGTCCAGGGCGGGGCGGGCACCTCCTTCCACATGAACGCCAACGAGGTGATCGCCAACCGGGCCCTGGAGCTTCTGGGCCGGCCCAAGGGGGATTACAGCCAGATTCACCCCAACACCCACGTGAACATGGCCCAGTCCACCAACGACGTGGTGCCCACAGCCCTCCGCCTGGCCAGCCTGCGGGCCGGGGAGAAGACGGTCGCCGCCCTGAAGAAGCTGGCCCAGGCCTTCGGCCAGAAGGCCGAGGAGTTCGCCCACGTGCTCAAGCAGGGCCGCACCCACCTGCAGGATGCGGTCCCCATCCTGCTGGGGCAGGAGTTCGAGGCGTACCGGAACGTGGTCCAGCGGGACGCGGAGCGGCTTCTGTCCCGGTTCGAGGACCTCTTGGCCGTCAACCTGGGGGGGACGGCCGTTGGCACCGGCCTCAACGCCTCGCCCGAGTACATCCAGCGGGCGGTGGCCAACCTGGCGGAGCGGACCGGGTACCCCTTCCGCTCGGCTCAGTCGCTGGTCGATCTCACCCAGAACGTGGACGCCTTCCTGGCCCTCTCCTCCGCTCTTCGGGATGCGGCCTCCAACCTGACCAAGGTGGCCAACGACCTCCGCCTCATGGCCTCCGGCCCCCGGAACGGCTTTGGAGAGATCCACCTGCCGCCCCTGCAGCCGGGCTCGTCCATCATGCCGGGGAAGGTGAACCCGGTCATCCCTGAGGCGGTCAACCAGGTGGCCTACCTCATCTGCGGGAACGACCTCACCATCACCCTCGCCGCCCAGAACGGGCAGCTGGAGCTGAACGTCATGCTGCCCGTGGTGAGCGTTCGGCTGCTTGAGTCTTTGGAGGTTCTGGCCAACGTGGCCGAGATGCTGGCTGACCGGTGCGTGGTGGGCATCACCGCCAACGAAGCGCGGTGCGCTGAGGAGATCGACCGGTGCGTGGGGGTGGCGACGGCCCTCAACCCCTACATCGGTTACGACCAGGCGAGCCAGGTGGCCAAGGAGAGCCTCGCCACGGGCAAGCCCGTCCGGCAGATCGTCATCGAGAGGGGGCTGCTGCCCAAGGAGCAGGTGGACGAGATCCTCCGGCCCGAGAGGATGACCGCGCCGCAAGAGTCGCGGCTGTAGCTGGGCGCCGCCCTGCCGTTGGGCAGGCCCATCGGGAACGGAAAGGAGCCCGTCGCGCGAGCGCCCCGACCCCGGCCAACCCATGGGTGGCGCGTGGGTCGGGGCGGGTTCTGTCTTTGGAGAGGCTCAGTTCACCACTGAAGTCGGGGCTTCGGCCAGGGCCTCGACCACCGCCCTCGCTGTGCTGAGGCTTGACTGGGGATTCTGCCCGGTGATGAGGTTCCCGTCCCGCTCCACGTGGTCAGTCCAGGGCGGGGCCCCGACGAAGGTCGCCCCCAGCTCCCGCAGGCGATCCTCGAGCAGGAAGGGCATCAGCGTGTCGAAGCCCGCCGCCCGTTCCTCCTCGTTGGTAAACCCGGTGACCCGCTTGCCCTTCACCAGAGGCGAGCCGTCGGCCAGGGTGGCTCCCACAAGGCCCGCAGGGCCGTGGCAGACGGCCGCGATCACCCGCCCCGACTCAGAGAAGGCGCGGAGCACGCGGCCCAGCTCCTGGCTGGGAGGGAGGTCGTACATGGTCCCGTGGCCGCCCGGCAGGAAGATGGCGTCAAACGGGTCGGTGTCCACTTCCCGGAGGGGAAGGGTCTTCTCCAGCGGGGCGATGGCAGCCAGGGTCTCGGGATCGTTGGTCTCCGGGAGACTGCGGGGATCAATGGGGGCTTTGCCGCCTTGGAGGCTGGCCACGGTCACCTCATACCCCGCCTGGCGAAAGACCGTGTAGGGCTCGGTGAACTCCGACAGCCACAGACCCGTCGGATGGTCCGGGGTGATTTCCCGGTGGTTGGTGACGACCATGAGCACTCGCCGACGTGCCAAGACCACCACTCCTTCGCCGTGGATGGTTCCACGAGCATCATAGGCACGGGCGATCTATAATACCAATTGCGAAAATACCAGGGGGCGATAAGCAACCTTATGGCAGACTTTGAGTGGTACCGCTCCTTCGTTGCCATCTACCGGGCGGGCTCCGTCTCCGCGGCCGCCGCCTCCCGCCACCTAACCCAGCCAGCCCTCTCCCAGCACCTGGCTGCCCTGGAGGCGGAAGTGGGCGAGCCCCTGTTCCACCGGCGGCCCCGGAAGATGGTGCCAACGGAGCGGGGCATTGCCCTGTACAACCAGGTGGCGCCCGCCATCGACCGGCTGGAGCGGGCCACGTCTGAGCTGCGCGGCGGGACGCGAGAGGCGGCCATCCGGCTCGGTTCGCCCCTCGAGTACTTCAAAGAGCGGGTGGTTCCCACCTGGACGGGGGAAGGGGGGCGGCTGGTCGTCAGGTTCGGGCCGACGGCCGCCTTGCTCGATGCCCTCGAGGCGCACCTCTTGGATGTGGTCATCGCGACCCAGCACCTGGCCCGGAGGGGGCTGCTCTTCATCCACCTGGAGACGGAGTTCTTCTGGCTGGTGGGCGGGCCCGAATCGACCCTTTCCGCTGACCCGAGCGACCTTACCGCGGTCCGCGCCGAGCTGGAGGGGCGGCCGTGGATCAGCTACGGTGAGGATCTGCCCATCATCCGGCGCTTCTGGATGGAGAGCTTCGGAGAGCGCCCCGGCATCACACCCCGCATGGTGGTGCCCGACCTGCACGGGATCATGGGATTGGTGGAACGGGGCGTCGGGTTGAGCGTCTTGCCTTCGTATCTGGTCGAGAAGCGGGTGGAGGCCCGGCGGCTGACGCGGATCTGGTCACCGCCGCGGCCGGTCCAGAACGAGATCTGGCTCGCCTACCGGGCCGCCGACCGCAACGACGCGGTGATCAGCCGATTCGTCCAGGCGTTGCTGCCGCAGTCAGGCCGGGGCGCGCCTCAAGAAGGTGGTGCGTCGGCAGGGGAGGGCCGGGCCTAGCCCAGGCGCCGTCCCTCCACCACCTCCCGGAGTCCATGCAGGTCGTAGGAGAGCTTTCCCTGTTTGAGCTGTTCTCTGAGGCGGTTCTCCCGATCGACTCGGGCCTGGGCAGCTTGGAGAACCTCATCGACCCGCTCCCGAGGGACCACCACAGCCCCGTCGTCGTCCAACACCACCACGTCGCCCCGAGCGATGGGGGCTCCACCGACGGTCACCGGTTCGCCCACGGTGCCCACAAGGTTCTTGCCAGCGCCCCGAACCCGGATGAAGCGGGTCCAGATGGGCAAGCCCATGGCCCGGAGCTCCGCCACATCCCGTACGGCCCCGTCCACCAAGATGCCGGCTGCCTGGCGCACTTTCGCCTGGGTCGCCAGGAGTTCACCGAGCAGGGCGACCGGTGCTGGCTCGGGCATGGTCAGCACGAGGACGTCACCGGGCTCGATCCGCTCCATCACCGCGTGGACCATCAGGTTGTCGTCCTGCCCGCAGAAGGCAGGCAACGCGGGCCCAGCCACGGCGGTACCGGGGATGAGGGGGATCAAGGGAATGTCGATGAGGCCCTGCCGACCCGCTGCTTCATAGACAGTGGCCACGCCATAAGCGGCGAATTGCTCGAGTTGCTCTCGGCTCACCCGTTCCATACCTTGGCTCCTTCCCGGGCTGACCGTCTTCAGAGCTCGGAGACAACGGCCGGAAGCAGCCGCTGAAAGGCTTCGGCATACCTGATCGCCGAGTTGCCCGATACTCGGCGGGCGTGGTTGCCCCGGCGCTCCGCCAGCTCGGCATAGTACTTTTGCAGATACGTCTGAGACGCGATCGCCTCCATAGCCCGCTTCTTCTGCTCGAAGACGGGAGTGATATCGACGAACGTATTGGGCATGAAACCGCAGAGTTCAGGCTGGTGGGGCTCGAAAGCGTAGAGAACCGGCGGCTTGATGGTCTTGAAGCCGCTTTGTACCCCCGCTCCCGACGCAAGCATCCGGGCCTTCTTGACCGCCTCGTGGGCCACGGGGTGGTCGGGGTTGAAGGGATCCTCCGCCGTATGGGTGAGAATCACATCCGGCTCCACCTCATGAATCAGCGCCACCAGCTGCTCGAGAGCGGCCCGATCCACTTCGAGGGGATAGTCGCCCAGGTCGAGGCAGCGGAACTCAGCGCCGATGGCTTCCGCCGCCTGAACCGCCTGTTCGTGGCGGATGCGCTTGACGTTCTCCACCGTCTGGTTGGGTTGCTTCCAAAGGTCGCCCGCCTCGCCCCGTTCACCATAAGAGAGGGCGACGACGGTGGCCCGTGCGCCGCGGGCCGTGGCGACGGCCACTGCTCCCGCAGCCCGCCAGACGAAGTCGGCCGCGTGGGCCCCGACCACCAGAATGCTCCCCGGCTTGGCTCCATCACTCATGCCGCGATCCCTCCTGCCAGCTCGACCGTGTTCCGAACGGCCATGATGTGCACCTCATCTTCGGTGAAGCCCGCGGCCAAGAGGCGGTCGGCCATGAGGGCGAGACCGTCCTCGACGGGCGGGTTGGACGGCTGGCCCAGGTCGCTGGAGAGGACGTTGGCGGTGACACCCGTGGCCCGGATCCGCTCGAACATGGTCTCCCATTGGACCTTGCCGGTGTAGGCGGTGGTAAAGCACCGCTCCAAGTACGCACCCTTGGCCGCCAAGGCCTGTTGGTCTTCGAGAGAGAGGTTCTGGGTGGGAAAGTCGGGGTGGGTCACGATGATCTGCTTGACCCCGGCGTCGATGGCCGCGTCGACGACCGCAAAGATTTCGTCCCGGCTCAGGTGGCCCGTGGCCA
>NZ_VSCV01000034.1:0-14101 GCF_047459355.1 Limnochorda sp.
TTTGGTCAGTGGATGCTTCCTGTGGCGCCCTGGCTAGGGCCGCTTTTCCACTTGCGTTTTTCCCAGGAAACACCGCTGTGGGGCCTTGTCGTTCTTTGCCTGGTGCTGGCGTTCGCCGGCGAAATCAGTAACCGGGGTGCCATTCGGTGAAAGGTTACGGGCGCGTCCTCGCGGGCATGGCGGCGGTCATGACAGTGCCCTGCCTGGTGGACCGCCGCTCGATAGCGCGTAAAATGGGGAAGATGCAGGAAAAGTAGGACCGCCGAAGAAGACTGCGGCAACTTTCGGGGGCGGAAGCCCAGTAGGGGAGGCGAGCCCCGGTGAACTACTACAACACGTTCATCCAGGTTGCCCCGGATTGCCCTGTAGCCCAGGCCAGGATCCCGAAGGAGTCAACCGTTGCAGGGATTCAGTATGAGTTGCTCTCGCGGCATCCCTACACGTACACCCAGGAGGAAATCCTGTTCGAGGTCTTTGTCAGACGCCAAGGTTTCAGCCGGGAAGAGGTCGAGCGCCGCCGGGATGAGCTGTGGGCGAGCTTCTTCCAGAAGTCGCGGCCCTGTTTCCGGGCGTCTCCGCTGCCGAAGACGCACGGGTGGGGGATTCACTTCGACCATCAGGGCCGCGCAGCGCTCTACGCCGTAGAATCGAAGGAGTACCAGGAGTTTGTTTCTGGCCAACGGGGCGACGTGAAGCTGCTCTTTGCAGTGCGCTCGAGACGAGAGCCGCGAAAGCTCTAACCTCGTCCTTCCCGTCACGCTGGGTAGGCCTGGCAGGAGCATGCCCTCGTCCCCGCACTCCCACGAAGCAATCTGTTCAGGTACGTCGCCAGTACCTGTACTGGAGTTCGGAATACCTGACTTTGGCACTCCCGATGATGCGAACTCATTCGCGTCATTTGTGAAGGAAATTTGTGAGCATAGCAAGCGCCGACAGAACGTCCTCATCCATTGCGAGGGTGGCATCGGACGAACGGGCATGGTTGCTCAGTATGTGCTTCTCGCTCTGAGCCTCCCCAAGGAAGAAGCGGCCGGCGGGGGCAGGGAGCAGGCAGAGTCCGGTGGATCCAAGGGGATGCCTCCGTCCTCAAGCCCATTGGTGCAGACTTGGCGCTGGGCGGGGTTCACCATTGAGCACAGTACGGCGATTTCCGGTCTAGAAGAGTCCCGACGTCAGTCCAAAGATGGCGCCGCCGTGGACGAGGGTGGCCGGGAGCACGCCGTATCGGGCCCCGACGATGCCGCAGATGACGCCCTCCCACAGGGTGAACAGGAGGAGCGGCGTGCCGATGGATGTCACCGTGGTCGCCAGGAAGGCGTGGCAGAGGCAGAAGACGAAGCCGGTGACGATGCCGGCTCTGAGGTCGATGTCCTGTCTCTTGAGGACGTTGTACACGTAGCCCCGGAAGAGCAGCTCTTCCAGCAGATTCCCGGCCAGGGCAAAGATGAGGATGGATCCCACAAAGGCCGGATCGACCACGCCGCCCCGATCCATGAGGTCAATCCGGCGATAGAGAAGCACGAATGGGCTGAGCAAGACGGCCAAGGCCACCAGCGCGGAAACCCACCCTTCAAGCTCCGCGCCCTTCCTCAGAAAGACGACTTCCCTGGAGTTTTCCCTGTCGAGGAGGACGAGGAGCCCGACGGCGGTCAAGCTCGAGAGGGCCGTCCCGAGCAAGAAGACGTGGTTGGGAAAGAGCCGGATCCACGGGATGCCGTCGGTCACTCCCAGGCGCCAAAGGGACGAAGGGGTGAGCGCGTCGCGCAGCAGGATGAACGTGAGGATGTACAAGACGACGCGCGCCTGCTTCCCCGGCCGGACCAGGATGAAGACCAAGACAACGACGGCGATCGCTGGCGAGATCCTGATGAGATAGTCGATCAGGTTCTCCATGGTCCCCCCGTAGGAGCGAGTGTTCCCGATCACCCGTCGACGATGGCGAAGGCCCGCACCGGAAAGGAGCTGAAGCCCCGGATCTTGACGGGAACGGCGTAGAATCGGAAGCCGCGTTCAGGCAGCTGATCCAGGTGGCACAGGTGCTCCACGATGGGGATACCGGCCCGAAGGAGGATGGAATGGACGGGTCGCTCACCGGTGGAGGTGGCGTCGATGTTCATGGAGTCGATACCGACCAGGGCCGCGCCCGCCTCTTCCAGCCACGCTGCTGCCTCCGCGGTGAGGAAGGGGTGGCCGTGGAAGTAGGCCTCCGTGCCCCAATGCTTGGACCAGCCCGTATGCACCAGGACGGCCTTCCCCGGACATCTGCCCGGCCGAAGAGCTCCGGACCGATGGCCCGCCGGGAGGGGTCCGCGCGGAAGACGAGCCCTTCCAGGTCCGCCACCTGCTCCAACGCCAGCTCGGAGAGGTCCTTCCCGTCCGCATAGCGGTGGAAAGGGGCGTCGATGTACGTCCCCGTGTTGCCCACCATCTCAATCCGACCGATGTGGAAGGTGGTGCCTTGAGCGTAATGAGCCTGCGAAGCCTCCCGGCTGAGGTGGTCGGTGATGATCGGACCCGGCAGGCCCGGATAGGTCACCATTCCGTCCTCCACCACGTGACTCAGATCGACCAACCTCCGCATGGACCCTCACCTCGCCCCTTGGGGTTGCTGCCCTGGTGTTGGCCGGGCCGTTGCGACAGGGCGATTCGGCATCGGTGGGGGGATTCCTTGCTGTTCCGCAAGAATCTTGAGTGTGATCTGACAGAATGGTCCTGGATGTCGCCGGCGCGGTGGCCCCACGTGTTGTGGCGCTACTCACTGATCTGGACCCGGCCCCGAGGCTTGTGGCTGGGCCACGCTGCACCGGTTCCCCCGACTTTTTCCGGAGGTTCCCCGAGAAAAGTCATACTCCTCTGTCTGAATCGTGGTATGCTCTGGGTAGAAGTTGGATGCCGACGTCTCCCATTCCCAGCCCTGGACCCCGCGCGTTCCTGTCTGAAGGACGAGTGATTCGGGATCTCTTCCAGCCTCCTGGATGACAGGTCCATCTCCAGAGGAGGTGCCGCCGCCGTGGCACAGGAACACGACCGGCTCAGTCTCTTCGACCGCTGGGCGGCAAAGTATGACCAGGCAGTCCGGGGCGCCGCGGGGTTCCCCTTTGCCGGCTACGACCGCGTCCTCGGGGCCGTCTTCCGCGCGGCGAGGGTCCAACAGGGTATGCGGGTGCTGGATGTGGGCGTCGGGACAGGCCACTTGGCGCGGCTTTTCTTGGATGCCGGATGCCAGGTTTGGGGCGTGGACGTTTCCACGAAGATGCTGGCTCAAGCGCGGCAGCGTCTGCCCGGGGTCCGGCTGGTCCGGGCCGATCTGACCCGGAGGCTGCCGGAAGAGGTGCGGGTCGGCTTTGACCGGATCGTCTCCACCTACTTCTTCCACGAGTTCCCCATGACTGAGAAGGTCGCCCTGATCACCCGCCTCACGGACCACGCCCTCAACCCCGGGGGGTTTCTGGTGGTGGGGGATGTGGGGTTCCCCGATCGAAAGGCGTTCGAGCTGGCCCGGGAGCACTGGGCCAGGGAGTGGGATGAGGAGGCGTTCTACTGGGTGGGGGACGAGGCGGTCAGGGCCCTGGAGCAAGCGGGTTTCGACGCGGTGTACACCCAGGTGACGGTCTCGGCTGGGGTGCTGGTGATCCGGCCGGGGCGGCCGTCGGCGTCGGACTGAGAACCCCCGGGGTTGGTGGGGCCTCGGTCGCCCATCGCCGCCGGGGACCGTCACACCGTCGGCCTCCGAGCCGACGGTACCGTCCTGGCCGTAGGCGACAACCGAGCGGGCCAGTGTGAGGTGAGTCGGTGGCGCGACATCCGGCTCCCGGACCCTTGGCCCACCTAGCCTGCCCCGCTCGGTTCACTGACTTACTCCACCGCCCGGAAGACGGAGGGGTTCGCGTCCCCTTCCGCCACGATCACCGCCAGCGCCCCCTTGTCAAGGGCCCGTCCCAGCGCGTGGTCCACAAGGGTGTACTCGCCGGGCACATCCACGGTGAACTCCACCCAGGTGGCCCCGCCCGCGGGGATGGTGGTCGTCTGGACGTTGGTGAGGGCCTGGGTCGCCCCGTCGGGGTGGGCCTCATCGAAGACCTCGCCGATCACGTGGAAGGACGAGATCAGGTTGGGCCCGCCGTTGCCCACGAAGATCCGCACCCGGTCGCCCACCCGCACCCGCATGGCGTGCTCGCCGGTGAGGGCCTGGAACTGGCCGTTGAAGACCACGAAGTTGGGCCGTTCCTCCCACAGGGCGGCCGGGTCAAGGGCGGCATGCCCCACGGCCCCCGGGCGCCCATCGGCGTAAATTTCCCCCTGCATGACGTAGAACTCGTGATCCACCGGGCCGAGCCCTTCGGGCGGCTCCACCACGATCAGCCCGTACATGCCGTTGGCGATGTGGGTGGGGACGTGGGGCGTGGCGCAGTGGTAGACGAAGACGCCCGGATGAAGGGCCTTGAACTGGAAGGCCTTGGTCTCGCCTGGCGCCACCTGGGTGACCGCGCCCCCGCCGCCAGGGCCGTTCACCGCGTGGAGGTCGATGGAGTGGATCTGGGTGCTGGACGGGTGGTTGCTCAGGCGGATCTCCACCGTATCCCCCTGGCGGACCCGCACCATGGGCCCGGGGACGGTGCCGTTGAAGGTCCAGTAGGTGTAGGTGAGACCATCGGCCAGGGTGCCCACCTTCTCCACCGTCTCCAGCTCCACCACCACGTGTTCAGGAGCCTCCCGCCTCACCGGTGGGGGCAGGTCCCGGGGATCCCGGGCGATGCGGGGCGCCTCCACCGCGCCCCCGCCGGCCCCGGCAGCTGGGTCGGCCGAGACCACGATGTTCGCCACCATGCCGGCCAGGTAGTGGCCGGCCAGGTCGCAGAGGATATCATAGGTTCCCTCTTCGTCGAGGGTGAGGGTCCAGCTGCCGTTGGGCCGGATCTCGGGGGAGCGGAAAAGCTCCGGCGCCCGCCCCAGGGTCTCGGGGCGGGCGTGGACCACGTTGTGGTTGACGGGATCCCGGTTGACGAAACGGATGGTGGTGCCCGGCTTCACGTGGATCGTGTCCGGCGTGAAGCGCATCCCCCGCAGTTCGACCACCACCTCGTCGCCCGTGGGCCCAGCCGCCGAAGCGAGCTCGACGGGCCCGGCGTCCCTGCCGCTGGGGGGCTCGAAGCCCAAGAGGCCCCCGATCCCCACCAGGCCTGCGATGACCAGGCTCAGCCACAGGGTGTTCCGGCCGAACCGCTCCAAGGCAGCCACCTCCGTCTCCTCTCTCCCCACCAGCGTAAACCGGAGGCGGTGGGAGGGCAGTGAAGCGCGGCCCAAGCCCCGGTGCGGTGGGTCACATCCAGGTGTGATCGAGCTCACAAAAGGCGGGAAGGCGGGGCCTGTCGATCGGGCGGGCCGGGTGAGCCGCACCCGCCACACTTCGGGGCGGCCTCTGGTGGGCGGGCGCTTCAAGAGAGGCTAGACTGAAGGTATCACCAGCTTGGGGGGCCTGTATGGAGAACGGGCGGGCGGTGCTCGATCAGATTCCCTTCTTTTCAGGCTTGAGCGCGGAGCACAAGGAGCTCTTAGCGCCGGTGGTGGTGACGGCCCGCTACCGCAAAGGCCAGATTCTCTTCGTCGAAGGCGAGCCCAGCCGCTCCCTCCACTTCATCAAGCGGGGGCGGGTGAAGGTGTACCGCCTCTCCAGCGACGGACGGGAGCACATCCTGCACCTGCTGGGCGACGGTGAGCCCATCGCCCTCGTCCCCTTTCTCGACGGCGGGCCGTACCCGGCCAACGCGGAGGTGCTGGAGCCTTCCGAGATCGCGCAGATCACCTTTGAGGCGTTCGAGCGGATCGCCAAGGCCCATCCCGACATCCTCATCCGCCTCCTGCGCCTCCTAGCCCAACGGATGCGGGCCTCCCAGGAGGAGATCACCGCGCTCTCCTTGCAGACCGTCACCTCCCGCCTGGCCCGGCGCATCCTGGAGCTTTGCGAGCGGTACGGCCGGGCGGTGGATGAGGGGATCGAGGTGGACCTCACCCTCAGCCGGCGGGAGTTGGGGAGCTGGATCGGCACCTCCCGGGAGACGGCCACCCGGCTCCTCCAGCAGTTCCAGCGGGAGGGTGTCCTCCGGGTCGAGGGGTCCCGCCTGGTGGTGCTGAAGCCTTTCATCCTTCAATCCTGGAGTGAGATGTAGCGTGGCCATCCGGGTGACGCGCGAGAACCTGGTCCCCCTGCCCAGCCTGGGTCCCTTCTTCATCACCGGCCTCCTGTCGTGGGTGGTGGTTCCCATCCTGCTCTGGCTGGGCCGGGAGGCGCTGGCCGCAGGGCTCTACCGCCATCCCCTCCTTCTCGCCGCGGTCCACGTCACCGTCCTGGGGTGGGGGACAGCCATCGCCTTGGGCGCGCTGCAGCAGATGGTGCCGGTGGTCTTTGGGACGGAGCTGGCTCACCCGGGGTGGGCCCGGTGGGCCGGGGGGCTGTACGCCCTGGGCGTTGTGGCCCTCACCTCAGGGATGGCCACCCTGCGGCCGGAGCTTCTGCTGCCGGGGGCCGTCCTGGTTCCCTGCGGGGTCATCATCGTCCTGATCAACGTGGGGCAGAGCCAAGAAGCATCGGAGGGGCGGGCCGCCCGGCGGATCCGCCCCTTCGTGCTGAGCGCCCTGCTCTACGTGCTCTTGACCGTCCTCGCCGGGGCGGCCCTGGCTGTCAACCTGGCCCTGGGCTGGCTGGGCGAGCGGTGGGCTCTGGTCTTCCCGTTCCACGTCACCGTGGGCCTGGCTGGGTGGTTTGGGATGTTGGTCCTGGGCATCGCCTACCACCTCCTCCCCTTCTTCGGGCTCACGCCCAAGAAGGTGGAACCCCGCTGGGACCGGCTGGTCCTCATCCTCCTCCACGGCGGGGTGGTCGCAACGTGGCTGTCGACGGTGGGGGCCCCATGGGGCTGGCTTGGCCGGGTCGCCCCCGTCTTGTTCGCCGCGGCCCTCGGCCTCTTTCTGTGGGAGACCCGAGCCCTCTTCGCCTCCCGACCCCCGGAGAAGATGCACCCCACCGTCACCTACGTGCGCCTCGCTCACCTGTACCTCGCTGTCCTGGCGGGGGTTCTGCTCTTCTCGGCCCGTGGGCTGGGTCCGCCGCTGGTATGGGCGGGGGTGGCGGGGCTGGGCGGGTGGCTCACCAACGCCATCCTGGGGTACCTTCACCGGATCCTGCCATTCTATGTCTGGCACAACAAGTACTGGGGCCGGGGGAAGGAGCCAGGGGTGCCCGCCTTTCGCGAGATGGTGGCCGAAGGGCCGGCCTGGATCGGCCTGGCTCTGCACAATGCGGGGGTGATTGGGCTCCTCATCGCCTTGCCCACGGGGCTTCCCCTGGCCGGGTACCTGGCGCTCCTCTTGGTGGGCGCGATGGTGGCGGCGGCCAATCTCCTGGGAACCTTCCTTCGCTGACTCGGGCTTCCGGGGAGACAGGCCGCCGCTCGGGAGGAGTGGGGGAAGGGACGCCTACTGGGCCTGGGTCGGCTCCGGGGCGCTGGTCGGCTTCCGGCGGAAGAAGGTGATGCGCCAGTCCCCGTCCTCGTTCTCCTCGGTCCGGTGATCGAAGCCCTTCGCGCCCAGCACCTTGTACAGGGGCCGGGGCTCGAAGGGCGCGATGAGCACCAGTGCCTGGTTGGGGCCCAGCCCGTCGACCGCCTCCATGATCTTGTGGAAGGGTTCCTGGCCCGCCTCGAGATCGGGCCGCACATCGAGCACCACGGCGTTCTCCATGGGGATGGCCTCCTTCTGCTCCTGGCCTGGAAGGACTATGTGATCGGGTCGTGTCGCCCCCGGCGGGGCCAAGGCGCGTTGCTCCGGGGGCCAGCCGACTTCACGGAGAGCCCGCTTAGGTGGCCCAACCCAGGTGGGCGCGGCCGGCGGGTGTGATCCGCTCAGGGCTCCAGGGCGGGTCGAAGGTGAGGTGCACCTCCACCCGCTGGACACCGGGGATAAGGGCCAAGGTCCGCTCCACCGCCTGGACCAGGGTGCTACCGATGGGGCACCCGGGGGTGGTCAGGGTCATGGTGATGGCCACCTCGCCGTCCGCCGGCTGCTCGATGGCGTAGATCAGCCCCAGATCCACGATGTTCAGCTGCAGCTCGGGGTCGACCACACTCCGCAGCGCCTCCCGGATCATCTCGGTGTCGATGGGCATCCGCTCGCCTCCTTTACCTCGTCTCAGGGGCCCCCGGGGCGCTGGCGGGCTGGGGGACGTCCGTGGGTGCCCACACCCAGAAGAAGGTGAGGGCGAGGAGCACCACGCCGAAGAGCAGGATGGCGGCACCGGCCAGGCCGAGGAGCTGGGAGCCGGCGGCGATCGCCCCGGCGACCAGGACCACCCCCGCCTGGTAGGCCCATCCCCCTATCCCGACGGCCTGCTCGTCGATCATGTCGCCGATGGTGGGGAGGTTCGGATCACCCGCCCGGTCCGCATAGACCTGGAGCCAGACCAGCATGGGGGCGATCTTGGCCAGCATCCCGGCGATCATGCTGCCGATCCAACCCAGCGCGAAGAGCATCCCCGCTGCCACCAGGAGCCGCTGGGCGGCCGCCGTGGCCACCCAGGGGGCGCCCGCCGCCCACCCGGCCAACAGGCCGGCGAAGAGAAGGGTGGCCAGGACCAAGTGGCCGACGGCGAGCTGGCTCTGCCGCATGCCGGCCCCCAGGTGCTTCCGGAGCCGCCGCTGGAGCATGGTCCGGACATCGAGCCCGTAGAGGACGATGGCGGCCAGCACGCCTCCCGCTCCCAGGAGCCCCACGGAGGGCCAGGAGAGGGCGGCGCCGGTGAGGAGGATGACGAGCCCTCCGTTGTAAAGCAGGAAGACCCGGCGCACCCGCTCGTCCGGCAGGTTGGCGCTGGTGGTGAACATGGGGATCAGCTTGTAGGAGACGCCGATGGTGATGCCGGTGAACCATCCCAGGCCGCCCAGCAGCATGTGGGCGATGAAGCCGTTCAGGAAGAGCCAGGAGGACCAAACCTTCTCCAGCTGGAGGGCCATGAGGAGGCCGAAAAGCACCGTGCCCATCAGGAAGAAGAGCGCAAAGAGGATGAAGAGGGCCGTCCGGTCGTTCCGCCGGTGCTTGGCCAGGGGGGCGAGGAAGGGGACGGCAAAGAGGAAGGTCCCCGCCACCACCAACGCCCCGCCCACGGTGATCACCCAGGGCATCCAGACGGCAAAGCCCGCGGTCTGGACGAGGATCCCTGGCACGAGCAGGGCGTAGGCCGTCTCCTTGTGGTGCCCCGCCTCGATGGGCTGCCCCGTGATGACCTGGATCATCTGACCCAGCACCCCAAAGGTGATGAGGGTGCCGAACCCTAGGAAAAACAGGTGGGCCAGCACCAGGGTGACCGGGTTGTGCCGGGGAGCCGCCATCAGCTCAGGGAGATGGAGCAGGATGACGGCGGCCGCGCCCACCAGGAAGAGCAGCCCCGTCTGGATGTACCGGGAGGCGGTGGCCGCCGTCCTGTTGGAGGGGACCTCCGTGGGGAGGATCATCGGGGATCCCCGTTCCGGAGGGGCTTTCGGATGGCGATAAGGCACGAGTCGTCGGGCTGGACCTCGGCATGGTACTCGTACCCCAGAGCCTTCAGCTTCGGGTAGAGGAACATGGGCTCCCGGTCGTTGTGGGCCAGGAGGTAGGTATCCTCGGGCAGGTCCTTCAGCGCGGCCAGGATGCGGGCCATGGGCTCAGGCGGCTCCAACCCCCGGTTGTCCAGCTCAAGGCGCTTGGCCAGGTCGGGCCAGGGCTGCACGGGCCTCTCCCCCTCTGGGTGGGGTGCTCCGCCACGGGGCGGGCGACGGAGAAACGGCTCCGTCTGAGGCCATTCTGGCACGCGCCGCTGGGGAACGCAGTGGAGCCGGCCACAGGCGGGTGTGAAGTAGATCACACCGTTCGCGAGATCTTCTCCATGGCCTCGGGCCAGTCAACGATCAGCTCGTCCAGGCAGCGGATCTCCCGCCTGATGGGCTCCTCGATCGTGGGGCGGGAACGTGTCAGGAGGAGTGAGGGGTGTCTCGCCGAATCCCTGGGGTCAACGGCGGGCCGGGCCTGGCTTCACCGGGTGCCCGGCCGTCGCCTCAGTGCTGCCTCCGGGCGGCCGCCAGTCTTCACTCGAGGGTGACGTGCCAGTGACCATGAACGGACGAGGCCCCGCCTACCGCATCCACACCGAACGGACCGTGCTCCGGTGCTGGGATCCTGCTGACGCGCCGCTCCTCAAGGAGGCCATCGACGCCAGCTTGGACCACCTCCGCCCCTGGATGCCCTGGGCGGAGAATGAGCCTGAGGACCTGCCCGCAAAGGTGGCCCGCCTCCGGCGCTTCCGGGCGGAGTTCGATCTGGGCCAGAACTTCATCTACGGCATCTTCGACCGGGAGGAGCGGAGGGTCCTGGGCGGCACCGGCCTCCACCTGCGGGTCGGGCCGGGGGCCCTGGAGATCGGCTACTGGATCCGGGCCGACGAGATCAACCAAGGTTTGGCCACCGAGGTGGCGGCAGCCCTGACCCGGGTCGCCTTCGAGGTGGAGCAGGTGAACCGGGTGGAGATCCGTTGCGACCCGGCCAACGTCCGGAGTGCGGCCGTCCCCCGCAAGTTGGGCTTTGTCCATGAAGCCACCCTCCGGGGGAACTCGCCGCGCGCTGACGGCACCTACCGCGACACCATGGTCTGGGCGCTGCTCAAGAGCGAGTATCCCGAAAGCCCCGCGGCTCGATGCGTTGTCGAGGCTTTTGACGCGTTGGGCCACAGGATTCTCTGACGGCTCCGAGGGTCCGTCGAGAACCCTCGGAACCGGCCCATCACCGACGTGGTGCGGGAAGCACCAGCCGCCCGCGGCGGGCGGCCGCTCCGCTAAGGCGCTCCTCCGAAAGGAGGAGGCGCTCTCCTCCCGCTGGCCGATCCAGCCTAAGTTGCCACCGGTTAGAGTGGGATCGTCGCCCACACAGGTGGAGGCGATCCCATCGGGAGGCTCACCTGCCTCGAGCCCGGCGGGCGTGGGCCAGCAGGCTCTTGGGATGGCGGAAAGGGATCGAACTGCCTGGTGCGGCGAGCCGGAACTTCCGGTAAACGCTCCCTTCGAGGAGGGTGAACATGGAACGGCAGAGCCTTGCGGTTGAGTCTGGCCCGGACGCGTCCCCCAGCCGTCTCCTGCTGGTGATCCTCTCCGCCGTCTTCCTGACCACCTTCACCGGCTCGATGATCAATGTAATGATCCCGGTCATCCGGGCGGAGTTTGCTGCCTCGCCGGCCCTGATCGGCTGGGTGGTGACCGGTTACCTGCTGGCCTACGCCGTGGGCGTGCCCATCCTCGGCCGGGCCTCGGACCGGTACGGCGTCCGCCGGCTCTTCGCCATGGGCCTGGCGGGGTTCGCGGTGGGCGGCCTTGTCTGCGCTCTGGCGCCCAGCTTGTCGCTCCTGGTGGTGGGACGGACCTTCCAGGGGGCCACGGGGGCGGCGGTGCCTGCCCTCTCCGCCGTCGCGGTGGCCCGGGCCTTTCCCTCGGGCCATCGCGGCAGCGCGCTGGGCCTCATCGCCTCCACCGTGGGGATGGGCCAGTCGGTGGGGCCCATCGTGGGGGGCGCCTTGGGCCAATGGCTGGGCTGGCGGGGGCTCTTCGGGATCTCCATCACCCTCGCCCTCACCCTGATCCCCTTGGCCCTGCGTTTTCTCCCCGATGGCCGCTCCGCCCAAGTCCGGCGCTTTGACGCCGTGGGGGGCTTGCTCCTCGCCCTGAGCGCGGGCCTCCTCCTCTTCAGCATCACCCAGGGCCAAACGGTGGGCTTTACCGCCTTCTCCTCGTGGGGCGCCTTCCTCGCCGCCCTCTTGGCTGGCATCGCCCTGGTCCGGCGCAGCCAGCGGGTGGCGCACCCCTTTGTCCCCCTGGGCCTCTTCAGGAATCGGAGCTACGTGGCCGCCCTCGCCACCGGTCCCGTGGCCATGTTCGTCAACCTGTCGGTGCTCATGCTGGTGCCGCTTCTGGTGGTGGAGGTGAACGGCCTCTCCTCCAGTGCCACCGGCCTGGTGCTCACGCCCCATGCGGTCGCCATGGCCCTCGCCTCGCCCTTCGCCGGGCGGCTCTCGGACCGGGTGGGAGTACGGCGCCCCATCCTGATGGGGATCGGGCTTCTGATGCTGACGGTGGCCGCCCTCTCCACCTGGGCCGGGGTCTCCCCGGTGCTGATCGCCGGGCTCATGGCCTGCGTCGGGACGGGACTTGCCTGCATCCAATCTCCGGCCAACAACGCGGTCGCCAACGCCTTGCCGGAGGAGGAGGTGGGCGCGGGCATGGGCCTCTTCCAGGGCACCGGCTTCCTCTTGGGCGCGTCGGGCCCGGCCGTCGCCGGAGCCCTCCTGGCGGCCCGCCAGGAGGCGCAACTGGCCCCCTGGAATCCGCTCGCCACCTTGGAGGCGGCCCCCTTCTCCGATGTCTTCTTGGCCCTGCTCCTTCCCTTCGTGGTCGCCCTGATGGCGGCGCGCCGGCTGCCCACCACAGCCCGAACAAGGCGCGCTGAAGGGGGCGCTGCTCCGGGGCCCCGCCCGGCGCCAGCCGTGGTAGAGCCTGGTGATGGGTCGTAGGCGAGGGCCAGCCGCCCGGGGCTCATCACGCCCGGGAAGGGAAGAAGCGATGGGGGCGGGCGCCAGGCCCGCCCCTGGCCGTTTGGCAGGCGGTGGCGGCATGGGGCGACGCCCCCCGGCCCCCGGGGTTCACCGGGCGGGAAGAGGCGTCAAGACAGGGTGGACCCGGACCTTGGCCTCCTCCCAAAGGAGGAGATGGACCTCCTCCTCCCGGCCGATCCGTCTCTTTCCGAGTTTGGCTAGAGTGGGATCACCACAACCCCACCGGTTCAGTGAGGTGATCCCCATGGAGCGCTCACGCGTCTGGCTGGTGACTGGTGCCAGCCGGGGCTTGGGCCTGGCCCTGGCCCGGGAGGTGGCCCGCCGCGGGGAAGGGCTGGTCATCTGCGCCCGGGGGGCTGAAGGGTTGGCCCAGGCGGCGGCCCAGCTCCGGGCTCTGGGCGCCTCAGTCCACGCGCGGGCGGGCGACGTGGCGGACCGGGACTTGGCCCGCCGCCTGGTGGCCGAAGGGACCGAACGGTTCGGGCGGATCGATGTGCTGGTGAACAACGCCTCCCTCCTGGGCCCGTCGCCCCTCCCGCCCCTGGCCCAGTACCCGCTCGCACAGCTGGAGGAGGTCTTCGCCGCCAACGTCTTTGGGCCCCTGGCCCTCATCCAGGCGGTCCTCATCGGCATGCTGGCCCGGGGCCACGGCCTCATCGTCAACATCTCCTCCGACGCGGCGGTCGGCGGGTACCCAGGCTGGGGCGGCTACGGGGCGAGCAAGGCGGCCCTGGACCTGATCACCCACACCCTGGCCAACGAGCTGGCGGGCACGGGTGTGGGCGCGGTGGCCATCGACCCGGGCGACATGCGCACCCAGATGCACCAGGCCGCCTTCCCTGGGGAGGACATCAGCGACCGGCCGCTGCCCGAGGAGGTGGCCCCGGCCGTTCTCGAGATCATCGACCGGGAGCTGGCCCGGGCGGGGCGAGCAGGGAACGCCTCGGCGAACGGGGCAGAAGGCTCGTACCCGGCCAGGCCCTGGCGCTTTCTGGCCCAAGGGGTGGTCCACCCATGAGGACCGAGGCCCTCCACTTCGATCTTCCCGAAAGCCTCGCCGCCCGAGTACCGCCTGAAGCCCGGGGTTTGGCCCGGGACCAGGTGCGGCTCTTGGTCACCGACCGCCGCCAGGGGTTCCACCGCCACGACCAGTTCGTCAACCTGGCCCGGTACCTCCGGCCGGGCGATCTGCTGGTGGTCAACAATTCCCGGACCATGGCCGCCTCGCTGCCCGCCCGGATGGGCGCCGTCCCCCTGCGCCTCCACTTGTCCACGGATCTGAAGGACGGTCACTGGATCGTGGAGGTGCGGAGCGCGTGGGGCGGGCCCCACGAGGGCCCCCTCCCCGCCGGCGGGAGGGTGGAGGTGGTGGGCGCCCCCCTCCGGGCCCAGCTCCTCCAACCGTATCGGGACTTTGCCCGGCTCTGGCTGGCCCAGATACAGGGCGACCCCTACGCGGCGGCTGTGCGGGTGGGC
>NZ_VSCV01000017.1:0-50214 GCF_047459355.1 Limnochorda sp.
TCCAGCAGCCGCTCCAGCTCCTGGACCAGCTCGTGGAAGGCTTGGATCGCCTGGCGGACGGGCTCCGGGCTGGTCATGTCCACCCCTGCCCGTTGGAGGACGGCCAGGGGGTAGTCGGAGGAGCCGCTGCTCAAGAAGGCCAGGTAGGCCTCCACAGCCGGCTGGCCTTCCTCCAGGATCCGCCGGGCCAGAGCCTGGGCGGCCGAGAAGCCCGTGGCGTACTGGTAGACGTAGAAGTTCATGTAGAAGTGGGGGATCCGGGCCCACTCCAGCCGGATCTCCTCGTCGTTGACCACGGCTGGTCCGTGGTAGGCCGCGTTGAGCTCGCCGTACAGCTCCGCGAGCCGCTCGGCCGTCAAGGGCCGGCCCGCTTCCGCCTCTTGGTGGATCTGCTGCTCGAACTCGGCGAACATGGTCTGGCGGAAGAGGGTGGTCCGGAAGGTGTCCAGCTGGTGGTTGAGCACGTAGAGCCGCCGAGCCCGGTCCGTCCACCGCTCCAACAGGTGATGGGCAAGAAGCGCCTCATTCAGGGTCGAGGCGACCTCGGCCACGAAGATGCAGTAGTTGGCGTAGACGTAGGGCTGGGCCCGGTTGCTGAAGTAGGTATGGAGCGCGTGGCCCATCTCGTGCACCAGGGTGAAGAGGTCGTCGAGGGTCTCCTGGTAGTTGAGGAGCACATAGGGGTGAACGCCGTAGACCCCGGTGGAGTACGCGCCGCTCCGCTTCCCCCGGTTCTCGTAGACGTCGATCCAGCGGCTCCGGAAGCCTTCCCGCAGCACCCGGACGTACTCCTCGCCCAAAGGCGCCAGGGCCGCCGCCGCCAGCTCCTGGGCCTCCTGCCACGGGATGCGAACGGTCACCTCGGGGACGATGGGCGTGTAGATGTCGTACATGTGGTGCTCGTCCAGCCCGAGGGCCCGCTTCCGGAGGGCCATGTACCGGTGGAGGGCGGGCAGCCCCTGGCGGACGGTCTCGATCAAGTTGGTGTAGACACTGACGGGGATGTTGCTGGGGAAGAGGGCCGCCTCCAAAGCGGACCCGAAGCGGCGGGCCCGGGCGAAGAAGATGTTCTTCTGGACCTGGGCGGCCAGGGTCGCGGCCAGGGTGTTCCGCTGCTTCTGGTAGGTGGCGTAGAGCCCTTGGAAGGTCTCCCGGCGGACCCGGCGGTCCCGGCTCTCCATCAGCTTGAGAAACCGGGCGTGGGTGATCTCCACCTCCCGCCCCGCCTCGTCGCGGACGGTGGGGAAGCGGATGTCCGCCTCGTTGATCATCTGGAAGATCTGGGCGGGGCTCTGGCCCACCTCGCCCGCCATGGCCAGGAGCCGTTCCTCGGCCTCGGAGAGGGTGTGGGGCCGGCGCCGCTGGATCTCATCCAGGGCATGGCGGTACCCTTCCAGGCCGGGCGTCTCCTGAAGGAAGCGCTCCAGCTGCTCCGGCGGAATGGCCAGGATCTCCGGCGTCGCAAAGGCGACCGCGCTCTCCAGGCGGACCAGGAGGTTCAGGGCCCGGGCCTGGCGGCCCTGGCTCTCGGGGTGGGTGGTGTCCTCATCCAGGCGCATGTGCGCGTAGCCCCAAAGGGCCTCGGCCCGCTGGCCCACCTCGTCGTTCAACTGGAGGAAGGCCAGGAGCTGCTCGCCCGACTGGCCCAAGGTGCCCCGGAAGGCCGCCAGCTTGTCGATCAGGCCTTCCAGCTCGTGAAAGGCCGCCTCCCACGCCTCATCGTTGGGGAAGATGTCTTCCAGGCGCCAGCGGTCCTCTTCGGGAATGCTGGCCCGGTCGGGCACCTCCACGGTGGTCTGGGCCCCGGAGGGGCCTTCGGCGGCCCACTGGAAAGGATCCTTTGCCATCGACTCCACTCCCCCTGGTGTCTGGATGCTCCTAGAACGCCCGCGACTGGCCGCCGTCGACGGTGAGGCACGCGCCCCGGACCCAGTTGGCCTTGGGCGAGACGAGGAAGGCGGCCACCCAGCCCACCTCCTCGGGCCGGCCGAACCGTCCCGAGGGGATCTCCTGCTCGACAAAGGTCTGGATCCCTTCGGGATCGGCCTTCAGGCGCCGGTCCCAGGAGCCGCCGGGGAAGAGGATGCTCCCGGGCGCCAGGCAGTTGACCCGGATCCCCTGAGGGGCCAGCTCCCGGGCTAGGCCCTTGGCCAGGCTGATCTCCGCGGCTTTGGCGGCGTTGTAGACCAGCCGACCCCCCGCCTCCCGGCCCCAGATGGAGGCGATGAAGAGGATGCTCCCGTACCCTTGCTGCTTCATGCCCGGCACCACCAGGCGGGCCAGGCGCAGGTTGGCCGTGGCGTTCAGCTCGAAGGAGGCCTGCAGGGAGCCGATCTCGTCCTCCGCGGGCGGCGTGCCCCCGGCGTTGAGAACCAGGATCTCGGGCGGTCCCAAGCGCTCGGTGGTCTCCCGGACAAAGGCTTCCGCCTCGCTGGCCACGGTGATGTCCACCGGCCGGGCGAAGACCGGTACCCCCAGCTCCCGCAGCTCGGCGGCCGCCTTCTCCAGGGCCTCCGCGCCCCGGGCGCCGATGGCCAGGCTCGCCCCCTCTTCGGCCAGCGCCCGGGCGATGGCCAGGCCCAAGCCGCGGCTCGCCCCCGTCACCATCGCCACCCGGCCCTTCAGCTCCAGATCCATGGCCACCCTCCTCTGGTCCGCCGTGGGCGGCCGACCCCGTGCCTTGTGATGCGGAGAACGGAGCCGGCCAGGGACGCACGCGCGTCTCGGATCTTATTATACTCTGGGGAGGAAGGCAGCCGGAGCCCATCCCCTCAACGGAAGGCTGGCCGCTTCCGAAGGGATTCATGAGAACGGAATGAAGAACGAGGTGTCGGGAGGGGCGGCCCCAGGGGCGCGAGGGCGCGCTTGGGGGAGCTTGGACCCGCCGGTTCACCAGGTTTCCGCAACCGAGGGAGAGAGCGTGTCTTCTCCCAAGGAGTGGCCGTTGACCCTCCCACCTTTCTATGTGAGGATTGAAGCCGATCGTCACTTTATTAAACCTAGCTTGGGGCGCAAACGGAGGGCACTTCTAGGGCCGTTCCCGGTTGGTCGCCACCGGCGTGGGCAGAAGGGGTTCTCAGACGAATGATCCGACGGAATCCTCACAACCCGATCATTACACCGGCGGATGTGCCTCCGTCCAGCCCGGAGATGGAGGTCATCGGCGCCTTCAACGCGGGCGCGGTGAAGGTGGGCGATGAGATCCTGCTCCTGCTGCGGGTGGCCGAACGCCCGGTGAGCGATGATCCCAACTACGTGGCCTTCCCCGTCGCTCGGGAAGACGGCGAGGGGGTGGAGATCCTTCGGGTGCACCGGGACTCGCCGGAGATCGACCTGTCCGATCCCCGTTCGGTCCGGTACCGGGGGGATCTGTACCTGACCTCCATCTCCCACCTGCGGGTGGCCCGGAGCCGGGACGGGGTCCGCTTCCACATCGACCCCGCCCCCACCATCCTGCCCAGTGGGCGGTACGAGGAGTACGGTATTGAGGATCCCCGGGTCACCTATCTGGAGGGCCGGTACCTCATCGTCTACACCTCCGTCTCCCGCCGGGGTGTGACCGTCTCCCTCATCGAGACGCCGGACTTCACCACCTTTGAGCGGCTGGGGGTCATCTTCCCGCCCGAGAACAAGAACGTGGCCATCTTCCCGGCCCAAGTGGGCGGCCGTTACGTGGCCATGCACCGGCCCATGTCCCATGGACTGGGCAGCCCCAACATCTGGCTGGCCTACTCCACCGACCTGCGGCACTGGGGGGACCACCGGCAGGTGATGGGCCCCCGGCGGGGGATGTGGGACGGGGTGCGGATCGGCGCGGGCGGCGTCCCCTTCCTCACCCCCGAAGGGTGGCTCGCCATCTACCACGGGGCCGACGGCCAGAAGTACTCCCTGGGCGGCGTGCTGCTGGACGGGGAGAAGCCCCACGTGGTCTTGGCCCGCTCCCAGGAGCCGCTGCTCACGCCCGAGGAGTCGTATGAGACCAGCGGGTTCTTCCACAACGCGGTCTTCACCTGCGGCACGGTGGTGGAGCCCGACGGGACCCTGAGGATCTACTACGGCGCCTCCGACGAGTCCATCGCGCTGGCGGAGACCACCGTGGATGCGGTCCTCCGCTCCCTGGAACCGGTGGCGGTGGGCGCGGCCGGCTGAGGTCCCAACCCTCGGCGTAGGCACCAGCCATCTCCGGCAGGTATCGGGCCCCCCGGCCCCGAAGGGGATCAGGGGAAGCCGGAAGGGGTGTGCCTATGCGTGTCGGACCCATGGAACTGGTCATCATCTTGGTGATCGCCCTGATCATCTTTGGGCCGGGGAAGCTGCCTGAGGTGGGCCGGGCCATCGGCAAGGGGATGCGCGACTTCAAGGAAGCCCTGTCGGGCGGCGGCGCCGAGACCGCCAGCAGCCAACCCTCGTCGGGCAGCGGCGACCAGGCCGGCAGCTCCGATCAGGCCAGCTGAGCAGCCAGGTCGGGTGGTGAAGACGTTCTGATTCCCGGGCCGCGAACGGCCCGGGCTTCTTCGCGTGGAGCCGGAGGCGTGCCGCCTCCGGCTTCTTGGTGCCCGTCCTGACGCCCTGGGGCCGGCTTCTGGCCCCTCCACGGCCAAGGCAGGCCAGCAAGGCCCGGGGCGGGCCGGCCCCGCCCCGGTTGGGGTTCCCGCCGGGCCGAGGCTCAGCGGATCTGGCCGTCGCCCTCCACCACGTAGCGGGTGGTGGTCAAGGCCTCCAGTCCCATGGGGCCCCGGGCGTGGAGCTTCTGGGTGCTGATCCCCACCTCGGCGCCGAAGCCGAACTCGCCGCCGTCGGTGAACCGGGTGGAGGCGTTGACGTAGACCGCAGCCGCGTCCACCTCCTCCTGGAAGCGGCGGGCCGCCTCCAGGGAGCGGGTGACGATCGCCTCCGAGTGGCCCGTGGTGTACCGGCGGATGTGGTCCAGGGCCTCGTCCAGGTCGTCCACCACCCGGACGGCCAGGATCAGGTCGAGGTACTCGGTGGCCCAGTCCTCGTCGGTGGCAGGTTCGGCCCAGGGGAGGAGCTCCCGGGTTCGGGGGCAGCCCCGCAGGGTGACCCCGTGGGCCCGGAGGGCCTCGCCCACCCGGGGCAGGAAGGCGGCGGCCACCTCCCGGTGGACCAGCAGGGTCTCCATGGCGTTGCAGACGCCGGGTCGCTGGACCTTGGCGTTGACCGCGATGCGGAGGGCCATCTCCAGGTCGGCGTCCTGGTGGACGTAGGTGTGGCAGTTGCCCGCGCCGGTCTCGATGACGGGCACCCGGGCCTCCTCCACCACGGAACGGATGAGGGCGGGCCCGCCCCGGGGGATGAGGACATCCACCACCCCGGGCGTGGTCATCAGGGCCCGGGCGCTCTCCCGCCCGGCGGGCAGGAGGCTGACCAGCTCCGCCGGCGCCCCGGCCGCGCGGGCGCCTTGGCGGAGGGCCGCGACGATGGCCTGGTTGGAGCGGAAGGCCTCGCTGCCGCCCCGCAGGAGGATGGCGTTGCCCGCCTTGAGGGCCAGGGCGGTCGCCTCCGCGGTGACGTTGGGCCGGGCTTCGTAGATGAGGCCCACCACGCCCAGAGGCACCCGCACCCGGTGGATCCGGAGGCCGTTGGGGCGGGTCCAGCTCTCGCCCCGGCCCAACGGATCCGGACGATCGGCCACCTGGCGGAGTGCGCCGGCCATCTGGGCGACCCGCTCAGGGGTGAGGGTGAGCCGGTCCCGGAACGCGGCGGGCCGGTCGGCCGCCTCGGCCAGATCCTGGCTGTTGGCGGCCAAGATGGCCTCCGTCGCCCCCAGAAGCTCATCGGCCATGGCCCCCAGGAGCTCGTCCCGCTCCCGGCTGCTGGTGCCCGCGAGCCACCGGGCTGCCTGACGGGCGCCCGCGGCCAGCTCCCGGACCGTCTCGACCATGGTCGCCATCCCATCCCGTTCGTCCATCAGTTATCCCCCTCCAGGAGCACCAGGTTGTCCCGGTGGATCAGTTCAGGGTGGGGGAGGCCGGCGATGGCCTCCCGGCGGGCCTCACCCGTACTGGCCAGGAACTGGGCCAGCTCCTGGCTGCCGATGGTGATGAGTCCCCGGGCGATCTCCCGCCCCCCAGGCTCCAGGACCGAGACCAAGGCGCCGGGGCCGAAGGAACCGCCCGCCTCGGTGACGCCTACGGGCAGCAGGCTGCCGCCCCGGTGGAGGATGGCCTCGCAGGCGCCCGCGTCGATCCTGACCCAGCCCCGAGGCCGGTCGTGGAGGGCGATCCACCGTTTCCGGGCGGGGAGGCCCCGCTTGGCAGGGAAGTAAGTGCCCGGCGGCCGGCCGGCCAGGAGCTCCTCCCAGGTCTCGGACGCTTCGGCATGGGCCAACACCGCCGCCACGCCGGAGCGGGTGGCCATGCGGGCCGCCTCCAGCTTGGTGGCGATGCCGCCCGAGCCCAGCGGCCCCGCCGGTCCCGCGGCCTCGAGAAGCTGGGGGCTGATGTGGGGGACCACCCGGATGCGCCGGGCCGCGGGATTGGTCCGGGGGTCCGCGTCGTACAGCCCATCCACGTCGGAAAGCATCACCAACAGGTCCGCATCGACCAGGATGGCCACCAGCGCCGAGAGGGTGTCGTTGTCGCCCCAGCGGATCTCCTCCACCGCCACCGTGTCGTTCTCGTTGATGATGGGCAACACATCCCACTCCAACAGGGTGGTGAGGGTGAGGCGGGTGTTCAGGTAGCGCCGCCGGTCCCGCACGTCGGCCCGGGTGAGGAGGACTTGGGCCACATGCACCCCCGCCGGGGCGAAGAGCTCCTCGTAGGCCTGGATGAGCCGGCCCTGCCCCACCGCGGCCAGGGCCTGCTTCTCCCGCAGGTTGGCGGGGGCCTGGTGTCCCAGGACGCCCCGGCCGGCGGAGACGGCTCCCGAGGAGACCAGGACCACCTGGTACCGCTCCCGCAACCGCACCAGCCGCTGGACCAGCCGGGCCATCCGGTCCCGGTCCAGGCCGCCGGCGGGCAGGCTCAGGCTGCTGGAACCCACCTTCACCACCACCCGCTGGACGCCCTCCAGGGTGATGGGTTCGTTGGCTTCGATGGCTGCTCCGTCCATAGGTCTCTCCTTTCCCGTGTCTAGCCCGAGTTGCGCAGGCCCGCGACCACCCCGTTGATGCTCCGCAAGATGGCATCCTCCAAGAGCTCCCGTTCGGCTGGGTCTCGGGCGGCCCGGTGCCGGCGGATCAGTTCCACCTGCAGGTAGCTGAGGGGATCCACGTAGGGGTTCCGCAGCCGGATGGACCGCTGGAGGACCGGCTGCCCGTCCAAGAGCTCCCGGCGGCCTGCCAGCTTCAACACCCACTCCCGGGTCCGGAGGAACTCGGCCTCGATCCGGGCGAAGACCTGGTCGCCGTTGGGGGCGAGACGCGCGTACAGGCGGGCCACATGGAGATCGGCCTTGCTCATGGCCATCTCCAAGTTGTCCATCAGCGGCTGCCACCAGCTCCAGCCCCGGGCGATCTCCCGGAGGAGCTCCAGGTTCCCCGGAGCCTCGTGGGCGAATCGCTCCAGGGCCGTCCCCACCCCGTACCAGCCGGGGATCAGGTGGCGGCTCTGGGTCCAGGCGAAGACCCAAGGGATGGCCCGGAGCCCCGCCAGGTCCCGGGTGCCCGGCCGGGCGCTGGGGCGGGAGCCGATCTTCAGCCGGCGGACGTAGTCGATGGGGGTGGCCTGGCGGAAGTAGGCTTCGAAGCCGGGCTGCTGGAGAAGCTCCTGGTAGGCGGCCAGGGCCAGGCTGGAGAGCCGCTCGGCCGCCGCCTCCCACGCGGCCGGCTCTTTCGGGGCGGCCGCCCCCCGTCCGGGCAGGCTGGACCAGATGGCCGCGGTGAGGAGCTGCTCCAGGTTCCGGTGGGCCAGCTCCGGCTGCAGGTACCGGGAGGAGAGGACTTCCCCCTGCTCGGTGATCCGGACCCGGGCGGGCAGGGAGCCCGGGGGGAGCCCCATCAGGGCCCGGGCCGTCGGGCCGCCGCCCCGGCCGATGGCGCCGCCCCGTCCGTGGAAGAAGGTCACCTCCACCCCCGCCCGCCGGCCCGCCTCCAGGAGCCGCCGCTGGGCCTGGTAGATCTCCCAGTTGCTGGTCAGGTAGCCGCCATCCTTGGTGCTGTCCGAGTAGCCCAGCATCACTTCCTGGTGGTCGCCGCGGGCCACCACCTGGGCCCGGTAGGCGGGGAGGTTCCAGGCCTCCTCCAGGATCGCCCCCGCCCGGCGGAGGTCGTCGATGGACTCCACCAGGGGGACCAGGTCCACCCGGCTCTGGGCCGGATGGGGCGGCTCCCAGCGGAAGAGACCCGCCTCCCGGGCAAGGAGGAGCGCCTTCCAGAGGGCCTCAGCCTCATGGACCTGGCTGATCAGGTAGGCGCCCGCGGCCTGGGGATCGATGGCCTCCTGGGCCCAGCCGATCACCTGGAGACTCTCCAGAACCTCGACCAGCTCGGGGTCGAGGGGCGTCTGCGGGCGTGTCTTTAGGAGGGGCGGCCCCGCCAGCAGGCGGTTCCAGTCGGCGGGTGTCTGGGGCTTGGGGAGGCCGGCCGCCTCCAGGAGCCGCTCCGCCGCCCACTCCACCCGCCGGCCGTCCTCCCGCACGTCCATGGCCGCGAGGTGGAAACCGAAGAGCTCCACCTGCCGGAGGAACCCGTCCAGCTCGGCCAGCCGGGGCCCGGCCGGGGAGCTGGCGGCCAGGGCCTCCCGGATCAGGCGGAGGTCCTCGAGGAACGCGGCCGAGTGAGGGTAGGCCCGGGGATCGGCGGGGCCCGCCGGGCTGCCCCGGAAGGGGCTGAAGGCATCCAGATCGGCCACCCCGTCGGGATCGGGCGCGGGCCGGGCCAGCTCCAACCGCCAGCGGACATAGGCCCATGCCTCCCGGAAGGGCTCGCCGGGAAAGCGAACCGTCGCCCACCGGTGCACCTGGGGGAAGTCGGCCCGGTACCGCTCCAGCAGGGGCTCCAAGAGGCGGGCGGCCACCCCCATCCGGACCGACTGGCTCATGCGGCTCCCCAGCCGGTCCACGTGGTGGAGGTAGCGGCCGAGGACCAGCCGCTTCTGGGCCAGGAGGGCCTGCCGGGTCACCTCAGGCGTTACGTGGGGGTTGCCGTCCCGGTCGCCCCCGATCCAGGTGCCGAAGCGGAGAAGACTGGGCACCCGGATGGGGGCGTCGGGGTAGGTGGCCTGGAGGGCCTCCTCCAGCTCCGCGAGCAAGCGGGGCGCCACCTCCAGGAGGGTCCGGTCGAAGTAGAAGAGCCCCTCCCGGATTTCGTCCAGGACCGTCGGACGCCGCTCCCGCAACTCGTCGGTCTGCCAAAGGAGCCGGATCTCCTCCCGCATCTCATCCAGGAGGCGCTGGCGGTCCGCGGGCACCAGCCGGGGATCATCCAGCCCTTCCAGGAAGGCGGCCAGCCGCTGGTGGTGGTCG
This sequence comes from Limnochorda sp., assembly GCF_047459355.1. Taxonomy (NCBI): domain Bacteria; kingdom Bacillati; phylum Bacillota; class Limnochordia; order Limnochordales; family Limnochordaceae; genus Limnochorda; species Limnochorda sp. The sequence goes on from NZ_VSCV01000017.1 coordinate 9,427, forward strand.
ATCACCGTCCGGCGGAGGGTCTGGGTCGGGTGGGCGGTGAGGACCAAGGTGATCCGGAGGCGGTCCAACACGGCCTGCACCGCCTGAGCCGGGAAGCCTGCCTGGCGGAGCTGGGCGGCCAGGTAGGCGGGCGAGCCCTCCTGGCCTTCGGGGCGCTCCAGGCGGACCTGGAGCCGGCGCCGGGCCCGGTGCCGTTCCTCAGCCAAGTTGACCAGCTGAAAGTACAGGGAGAAGGCCCGGATCAGGTGGCGGGCCTCCTGGTGGGGGAGGCAGGCGATGAAGGCCTCCAGCGCCGCCTCCTTTTCGGGATCGGCCCCATCCCGTAGAGCTTTGCAGGCGCGCCGGAGGGACTCCACCTGCTGGGCCAGAGTCGGAGAGACCTCTTGGGCCAGCACCTCCATGAGGAGCTGGCCCACCAGGCGGACATCCCGGCGCAAGGGCCGGTCCTGGGGGCGCCAGCGGACGGGGCGGGCGCTGGGCCCGACCGAGGGTTGGAGCCAGCGGTCGCGGGGATCGTTCACCGATGGGGCCTCCTGTTTCCCTTGGGTGGGGCCGCCGGGCGGGCCGGGGCGGCCCGCGGCCGTTGGAGTTGAACCTAATACTTACGCCAGTCCAAGGCAGGCTCCTGCCGCCTTCGCCCCTTAGGAGGAGTGGGCTGAGGACGGGGGGTGCCGGTCACCCAGCCTGGACCGGCGCCGCCGGAGCCAGTAGGGCCGCAGGTGCTTCAGCTCCACCGCCGGGGTGTCGGGCACCCGGACGGACCGGGCGAAGAGGGTGAGGGCCAAGAAGCGCAGGACGCCCGAGAGGACGAACATGCCCCGGGTGCCCAGGAAGCCGACGAGGACGCCGCCCAGCATGGGCGCCAGGCCCTGGGCGACGCCCACCATGGTGTTGTAAAAGGCGACGGGCCCCGCCTGCTGGCCGGGGGGGAGGAGGCGCAAGAGGAGGGTGAAGGCAGCCAGGTTGTACCCCGCCCAGGCCAGGCCGCCGGCCATCTCTACGCCGAAGGCCCAGCCCGGGGCGGGGGCCAGGGCCCAGAGGAGGGGGACGGAGGCCGCCCCGATGCCCGCCAGGACCATGATGTTCCGGTCGCCCACGGTGATGGTCCGGTGGCCCCAGTACCGCTGCCCCACCATCTGCATGGCCATGGCGCTGGCGGTGACCAGCCCCCAGATGGCCTCATCGCCGCCCAAGACCTGCTTGAAGTGGACGGCAAAGAGCGGCGCCGGCAGGTTGACGGAGAAGGTCCAGAGGAACGAGGTGAGGACATACCGGCGGAAGGGCTGCTCGGGGCCGAAGAACCGGGCCGCCCCCCGGAGCCGCTCCCGCCACCCCAACTGGGCCCCAGGGGAGACGGACGGGGTCGCCGGCGGGCGGTCCCCGGTACCCGAGCCGGCCGCGGGCGGGGACGCCGGCAGGGGGATCTCGGGCATGCGGGAGGCGTTGATGAAGGAGAAGAGTCCCGCCAGGGCCGCCAGGCCAAAGAGGGCGGTGTAACCGGCGGGGTAGCCGCCCAGGCGGACGAGCCAGCCCCCGAGGGCCGAACCGATGAGGGCGGCCAAGCTCGAGAGCATGTTCCGGTTGGCGAAGTACCGCCCCCGGAGGCGCATGGGAACCGCCTGGGCCATGAGGGCCGTCCAGGCGGGCGCGGCCATGCTGATCATGGTCGTCCGCAGCGCGAGCAAGCCGATGAGGAGCCCGACGGCCGCCTCCGTGGGCAGGCCGAGGAAAGGCAGGAGCCCGGGCAGGAGCCAGAGGAGCCGCCCGGCGTTCCCCAAGCGGTAGAGGCGCCGGTGGCCGAGCCGCTCGGCCAGCCGGGCCGCCGGAATCTGGACCAGATTGCCCAGCAGGGTGGGGATGGCGGACACCAGGCCGATGAGCGCGGGGCTGGCCCCCAGGTTCAAGGCGTACATGGGGATGAAGGGGACCATCATGTTCTCGGACCCGTTGCTCCAGACCCCTTCCCAGAGGCTCGCGTGCATGGCGGCCCGATTGGGCTGCCCCAGCCGCTCCGGCGCCCCCCGCCCGCTCACCCCCCCGCCTCCCCCCACCCTCGAGCTGGCCACCGTCCCCGCCCCCGCGTCAGCCCGCCGCCTCGATCCGGTCGAGCCGCACCACCGTCTCCACGTGGGGCGTGTGGGGGAAGAGATCCAGCGGCTGCACCTGGCTCACCCGGTAGCCGAAGGGGAGGAGGTGGGTCAGGTCGTCCCCCAGGGTCTGGGGGTTGCAAGAGACGTAGACCACCCGCTGGGGCCGGGCCCGGCCGATCTTCCGCATCACCTTCCCGCCGGCCCCGGAACGGGGCGGGTCGAGGAGGATGAGCTCGACGCCGCCCAGCTGCGCCACCGCCTCGGGCAACAGGAGCCGGACAGGCCCGGCGAGGAAGCGCGCGTTGGTCAGGCCGGCCTCCCGAGCCAGCCGGCGCGCGTGCTCCACCGCCTCCTCCACCCATTCAATCCCGATCACCTGGGCCGCCCGCTCGGCCAGAGGAAGGGAGAAGGTCCCCACGCCGCAGAACAGGTCCAGCACCCGGTCGGCCGGTCCCGGCTCCGCCAGGGCCAGGGCTGTCGCGAGGAGACGCTCCGCCTGCTGGGTGTTGGTCTGGAAGAAGCTCTCCACGCCGATCCGGTACCGCCGGCCCCCGAGTTCCTCTTCGATGGCCTCCTTCCCCCAGAGGCGGTGGACCTGGCTCACCGTCAGGGCATCCGAGGGTGAATCGTCCACCACCCAGAGGAGGCTGGCCAGCCCTGCCACCCCCTGGCGCAGGGCGGCCACCAACCCCTCCTGGTCCGGGAGTTCTGGGGCCGGGCTGGTCACCAGGGCGACCATCCGCTGGCCGGTGGCCCGGCCCTCCCGCAGGATGAGGGCCCGCAAGAAACCCGCGTGGGTGCGGGGATCGTAGGGCTCCAGCCCCTGCGCGGCCGCCCAGCGCTCCACAATGGGGACCGCGGCCAGAAGCCCCCCGGGCGCGAGCAGGCAGCCCCGCGCGGGGACCACCTCCTGCCAGCGGCCCCGCCGGTGAAAGCCGAGGAAAGGCGTGCCGTCCGAAGCCCGGCCAAAGGTGAGCTCCAGCTTGTTCCGGTACCCCCACGGCTCCTCCATGCCGAGCACCGGGGCGATGGGCCCCTCCACCCCCGCGCGGGCCAGGGCCTCCTGAACCTGCCGGCCCTTGAAGGCGAGCTGGCCGTCGTAGGCCAAGTGCTGCAGGCTGCAGCCGCCGCAGGGGCCGTAGTGGGGGCAGGGAGCCTCGACCCGCTGGGGCGCCGGCTGGAGCACCTCCACCACCTGCCCCTCCACCCGCCGGCGGCGGCGCCGGACCTCCCGGACCCGCACCCGCTCGCCGGGCAGGGTGCCGTGCACCCGGTACCGGTCCCGGCCCAAAGAGGCCAACCCGGCGCCGTCCCGGTCCAGCGCCTCGATGACCAGTTCGACCATCTGGGCCTCCGCGCCCATGCCCTGTCCCCCTTCATGCGACCCGCTCTGGATCCCCGTTCGCTCTCAGCCCAGGGCGACCCTGCTGCCGGTGCCTGGTCTTCCCGGGGAACGCTGGCAAGGGTCTAGCCTTTCCAGGATCGGGGTCCAGAAGGGAGGCGGGGTGGGGTCGTGGAAGAGGCTGCCAGGCCGCCGCCCCGTCCCTGGGGGCTGGGACGGCGCCGGCCCTGGTGGGGAGGGACGTTCATGAAGGTGATGGTGGTCTTCGGCACCCGGCCCGAGGCGGTCAAGCTGGCGCCGGTCATCCAGGAGCTGGAGCGGCGCCGGGTCCAGGGCGCGGCCGTCACCACCCGGGTGGTCTTGACGGGCCAGCACCGGGAGCTGGTGGCGAGCATGCTCGCCCTCTTCCAGATCGAGGCCCATGAGGACTTGAAGATCATGCGCCCCGGCCAGGGCCTCACCCAGGTGACCGTCCGGGTGCTGGAGGGGCTGGAGCCCATCCTCCAGCGGGAGCGGCCCGACTGGGTGGTGGTGCAGGGGGACACCACCAGCGCCTTCGCGGCGGCGCTGGCCGCCTTCTACGCCCATGTGCCCGTGGCCCACGTGGAGGCGGGCCTGCGGACCTCCAGCCTCTGGCTTCCCTACCCTGAGGAGGCCAACCGGCGGCTCATCACCCGCCTGGCCACCCTCCACCTGGCGGCCACCCCTTGGGCGGCGGCCAACCTCCAGCAGGAAGGGGTGCCGCCGGAAGCGATCCGGGTGACGGGGAACCCCGTGGTTGATGCCCTCCACCAGATCCGCGCCCTCCCCCTGCGGGTGGCCCCGGACCAGGAGAAGCGCGGGGAGGCCGATCCCCTGGCGGTTCCACCCTGGGCGGACGAGGCGCTCCGCTGGCTGGGCGAACCAGGCAGCCTGGGCATCCTGCTCACCTCCCACCGCAGGGAGAACTGGGGCGAGCCCCTGGAGCGGATCTGCCGGGCGGTGCTCCACATCCTCCGGGCGGAGCCCCGGGCCCGGGTCCTCTTCCCCTGCCATCCCAACCCCCGGGTGCGGGGGGTGGCCCAGGCCATCTTGGGGGGCGAGGCGCGGGTCCGCCTGACGGAACCTTTGGGCTACCTGCCCTTCTTGAAGGCGATGGAGCGGGCCAGCCTGATCCTCTCCGATTCGGGCGGCGTCCAGGAGGAGGCGCCGGCCTTCGGCCGGCCGGTCCTGGTCCTCCGGGAGGAGACGGAGCGGCCTGAGGCGGTGGAGGCGGGGGTGGCCAACCTGGTGGGAACGGACGTGGACCGGATCGTCACCCGGGCCCTGGAACTCCTCCGGCAAGCAGGCGCCAACCGTCAGACCCTCCCACCGGCCAGCCCCTTCGGCGACGGCCGGGCGGCCCCCCGGATCGTCAGCGCTCTGCTGGGCGAGCCCGTCGAACCCTTCCAACCCAGCCCTGGGCCGGGCGCATAGGCCCGCCTTTGGGAGCCCACCCTAGGCCCGGAAGGCCAGCCCTGGCGGGGCAGGCGCCGCCAGGGCTCAGAGCCTGCCGCGGGGGTGGTCGGGCTGTTGAGCGAGGCGGATCGGGCTGAGATCGCGGCGGTGGTTCAGGAGGTTTTGGCCAGCCGGGAGGCCGGCCGCCTGGGGCGGGGGGCCCCCCGCCGGGCCACCCGGAAGGTGCGGGCCGGGGGCGGGGAGCCCCAGGTCCCGGCGGGTGGCCCCAGCCTCGCGGAGGTGATGGCGGCCCTCCAGGAAGTCCGCCAGGAGCTCCACCAGCGCCTGAACGAGGAGGCCCAAGCCCGGCAGAAGCTGGCCGCCCAGCTGGAGGGCCTCCAGCAGCGCGCCGAGCCGGGGGGCGGTCCCTCGGGCCAGCAGAAGGCGGGCCAGCCGCCCGTGATCCCGGGGATCGGCCCCGTCGCCCAAACGGGGGCGGCCCCGGCCGGACCCGGTTCCGGGGAAGACGGAGGGGGATCGCTGGCAGGCGCGGGCGTCCCGGGCCGTCTGGGTGAGGGCCCAACCCCCGAACCGGGCGGGGACCCGAAGGCTGGGAGCGGCGGCGCCCCCGGCGCTGGCCCGCACCCCAGCCAGGACCCCAGCACCGTCCACAAGCTGGCCCAGGCCAACTTCGATCTGGCCGAAGCCCTCAACCAGAACCTGCGGGACCTGAAAATGATCGTCGACCGGTCCCAGGAGCTGGTGGCCCGCATCGAGGAGCTCCTGCTCCGCCGCCGCCGGGCCCAGCAGGGGGCGTGAGCCTTGCCCTGCGCCCGGGCCCCCGAAGGGGGGCAGATCAGCGCGAGCCAGGCGGCCGGGCTGGTCTTCGCCATCGTCCTCCCACCGGCCGTCCTCTACCTGCCCTCGCTCCACGCGGTGGTGGTCCGGGCGGGGGTCGACGGCCGCATCTCCATGCTGGTAGGCGCCGGAACGGCCATGCTCCTCCTCCTCGTCTCGTGGGCCCTGGCCTTCCGCTACCCAGGGCGGACCTTCCCCGAGATGCTGGTGTTGGAGTGGGGTCGTCTCGGGCAGGTGCTGACGGGGCTGTACGTCCTGGGCCTGGTCATCCACGGCGCCTTTCAGGCCCGGGCCTTCGGCCAAGCCATCGGCCTCACCCTCCTGCCCCGCACGCCCGTCCTCCCCATCATCGCCTTCCAGCTGGTGGTGGCCGTCTGGGCGGCCCGCAAGGGGATCGAGGCCATCGCGCGGATCAACGTGGTGGCGGCGCCCTTGATGCTCCTGGGCCTGGTCACCTTGCTGATCCTGGCCTGGCGGGACCTGCAGCTGGACCGGCTCCCCCCGGCGTGGAGCGCTCCTCTCGTCGATATCCTCCGGGGCGCGGCCGCCCCTTTGGCCTGGTTTCTCGAGGCGGGCCTCCTCGCCCACATCGCCTTCCCCTACGTCTCCAACCTCCGCCGGGTGACATGGCCCTACTTTCTCTGCCTGGGCCTGGCAGGGGTGTTGCTGTCAGGCACCCTCTGGATCTCCCAGGCGGTGTTGGGGGTCCATCTCGCCCGCCAGTCCATCGCGGTGGTGGAGAAGGTGGCCCGGGAGGTGGCGCCCGTGGAGTTCTTCTCCCGGGTGGAGGCCCTCTACCTGGCCGTCTGGCAGCCCGCCTCCATTGTGGAGTTCGCCGTCCTCATCTATGGGGCCGCCTTGGTGACCGCCCAGCTCTTCGCCCTGCGGGAGTACCAGAGCCTGGTCCTGCCCCTGGGGCTTCTCATGGGGATCGGGGGGGCCTTTCTCGTCCCCGGTGTGGCCGACATCATCAGCTTCTCCACCCAAGTGGTCCCCGTCTACGCTGTCCTGTTCGGCTTCGGGCTGCCCCTGGTCTTCCTCCTCGTCTCCCTGGGCCGGCGGGCGGGCGGCCGGGCAGCCGGGGGAGGTGGGTGAAGGGTGCCGACATCCCACCATGGGGAGCGGGAGGGCGACGATACCTCCTTCGACGGGCTGGCCGAGGCGTACTGGGCGGCGGAGGCCCAGGCCCTCCCGGGTGAGCTTCGGGAGGCGAGTCAGGCCCTCCGCCAGGGTCTGGAACGCTATGAGGCCACCCTCGACCAAGCCGCGGAGAGCCTGGACCGGGGCCAGCGCCTTCAGGTTCTCCTCTCGGGCACGGCAGAGCTGCGCGAGCTCCCCTTGAGCCCCTCCCTGGACCAGAACGTCCAGAGCCTGGAGGCCCTCTTCCGGCACGCGGCCGACTGGGTCCTCCGGCCCTTCCGCCTGGCCGGCGGCCGGCGGGCGGTGGTCGCCTACCTGGACGGGATGGTGGATGTGGCCGTCATCGACGACCACCTGGTGAAGCCTTTGATGTACGATGCCTTCCCCTTGCGGGCGGGACCGGTGACCGCCACGGTGCAGGAGGTGCTCAAAGCCCACGCGATCGCCGCTTCCCAGGTGAGGGAAGGGGCCACCCTGGGCGAGGTGGTCAACGGCATCCTGGACGGGGACGCCCTCCTCCTGGTGGACGGTGAGGGGGTTGGCCTCATCGTCAGCCAGCGGGGGTGGCAGAAGCGGGCCCTCAGCGAACCCCCCTCCGAGTCGACCATTCGGGGACCCCGGGAAGGGTTCACCGAGACCCTCCGGACGAACACCGCGCTCCTCCGCCGCCGGCTCCGGACGCCCTCCCTCAAGTTCGAGGCCATGACGGTGGGGACCCTCAGCCGCACCGATGTGGTCATCGCCTACCTGGACCGAATCGCCGCCGACGCCTTGGTGGAGGAGGTCCGGAGCCGCCTGGAGCGGCTGATCATCGACTCGCCCCAGGGCGTCCAATCCCTCGATGAGCTGATCCGGGACGCGCCCACCAGCCTCTTCCCCACCATCCGGGTGACCGAGCGGCCCGACGCGGTGGCGGGGGAACTCTTGGAGGGGCGGGTGGCCATCCTGGCGGCCAACACGCCCTTTGTGCTGGTGGTGCCTGCCACCTTCTGGGGCCACTTCCAATCGCCGGAGGATTACTACCACTCGTTCTACGTCGCGTCGGCCCTGCGGCTTCTCCGGATCGTCTTCGCGTTCTTGGCCCTGACCCTGCCGGCCACCTACGTGGCCATCACCACCTTCCATGCGGACATGGTGCCGACCAGCCTTCTTATCACCATCGCCGCCGCCCGGGAAGGGGTCCCCTTCCCGGCGCTCCTGGAAGCGTTGATGATGGAGGTGATGTTCGAGGTCCTCCGGGAGGCGGGCCTGCGCCTCCCCCGGCAGGTGGGGCAGGCGGTGAGCATCGTGGGCGCGCTGGTCATCGGCGAGGCGGCGGTCACCGCGGGCATCGTCTCCGCCCCCATGGTGATCCTGGTGGCCATGACCGGCATCGCCTCTTTCACCATCCCCTCCTACGAGATGGCCCTGGCTGTTCGGCTCCTCCGCTTCCCGGTCCTCCTGGCCGCGGGGTTCCTGGGGCTCTTCGGCGTGGGGGCGGCCATCATGTTCATCCTGGTCCACCTGGCCGACCTGCGGAGCTTCAGCGTCCCTTACCTCGCCCCCGTGGCCCCCCTGCGCCTGGGCCGGGTGGCCAGTGTCTTCGTCCGCCCGCCCTTTTGGGCCCAGATCTTCCGTCCCAGCCTGACGGCCCAATTCAACCGGCAGCGGGCGGTCGGGGGCCTGAAGCCCCAGCCGCCCCAAACCCCGGCGCCTTCCGCCGGCTCCCCGGATGGGACAGGCCCGGAGGGGGAGGACGGCCCGTGAGGCGGCTCGCGCCCCTCCTCCTGGTGGCCCTGCTGGCCGGCGGGTGCTGGGATCGGACGGAAGTGAACGACATCGCCCTGGTGACCGCCATGGCCATCGATGTGGGATCGGAGCACCCCTACCGGCTCAGCCTGCAGATCATCCTCCCCCAGCTGGTGGGGGCGCGAAGCCCCGGGGGCGGGGGTGGGAGCAGCCCCAGCCAGGCCCAGCAAGTGGCCATCGTCGGCCGGGAGGGGCGCTCCCTCATGGAGGCCGCGGACAGCATCCAGCGGGAGGTCTCCCGGTGGCTCCGGTTTGGCCATACCAGCTTCATCGTGCTGGGGGAGGAGCTGGCCCGGCGGGGTATCACGGACGTGATCGGCTTTCTCGCCACCCACCGGGATGTCCGCCTCCGAACGCCCGTCTACGTGGCCGAAGGGGATGGCTTGGCGGTGCTCAAAGCCCAGCCCCTCTTGGAGGGGACGCCGGGGGAGGTGGTGGAGGAGCTGGGCTCCATGCAGAACCTCCCCCGGGCGACGGTGGGCAGCGTGGCCGATGAGCTGGGCCGGGAAGGGATCGAGCCGGTGATGGCCCGGATCTCCACCACGCCCGCCCTCAGCCCCGCGGGCTTCGACGGGGGCGGGGGTGGAGGCGGGCAGGGCGCCGCGTCCACCCGGTTGGAGCTCCGGCTGACGGGGGCGGGCCTCTTCCAAGGCGACCGGCTGGTAGATTTCGTTGGCCCTCAGGAGGCGATGGCCATCGCCTGGGTCCGGAACCGGACCCTAGAGAGCCTCTTCACCGTCTTCCCGCCTGAAGGGGGCCTGGTCACCTTCAACGCGCTGAGGCTTCGGTCCCGCCTGGAGGTGGTGCCGGTCGATCCGAGGCCTCAGGTCCGGATCCACCTGACGACCATTGGGGAGCTCCTGGAGAACAGCGCCCGTCTCGACCTGACGGACCCGGTGGTGGTGAACCGGCTGGAACGGCTCGTGGAGGCGACGGTGGCGGCGGAGATCGCCCACGCCATCGAGAGCGTGCAGAAACGGGGGACCGATGTCTTTGGCTTCGGTTTCGCCCTCTTCAAGAGGGACCCCCGGGCCTGGCGGGAACGGTGGGCCCGGGAGTGGGACCGGGTCTTCCCCACCCTCCCCGTCCAGGTGACGGCCACCGTCGACGCCCGCCGGATCGGCCTGGTGCCCGAGCCGGTGGACGCGCCGGAGCGGCCCGTCCGGCAGTTTCCGCCGGGGGAGGAGGGCGCCATCCCCCAAGATCCCACTCAGGTCCCGCCGGGGGGCGAGCCCCCTGTTGAATAGCCTCGCCTTCAGCCTGGGGGTGGTGGCCGCGGCCCTGTGGGAGGGCTTGCGCCTCTGGCAGGCGGGGCTCCGGCGGGAAGCGGCGGTCACCTGGGCCCTTTGGGGCCTGGGGCTGGTGCTGGGGAACGTGGCCATCCACGTGCAGCCCGGCTTCAGCCTGATCCTCTGGATCAACCAGTTCTTCAAGCCTGTCGGCCGTCTTTTGACGGGGCCCTGACGCCTCGCCGGGGCTCCCCGGCCGCCCCCGGCTCCCGGCCGAGCCCCGGCCAGCCAGGCCGGGTCGTCCGGAGCTCCGCCCGGGCCGGCCCAGCCCTTCCTTCTCGGGCGGCGCCTCTGGCTTAGGGAGGAAGTGCCCGCCGGGCGGGGAACTTAGGGCCCGGGCGGGCTGGGGTACCCGTTTTCGGTCGGTAGGGCGATCTATGGGGCGACGGCTGGAGGGTGAGGGATGAGCTGGTTGGGTTGGAGCGTGGCCGGGGTGGCCGGGGGGCTTCTGGTCTGGAGTTTGGTGGAGCCCCACTGGCCGAAGGTGGAGCGGCGGCGGCTGGAGCGGGATCCGGAGATGCCCGGGACCCAGGGATCCTCCGCCGGTCCCGCGGCGCCTCTGCGGCTCCTCCACCTCGCCGATCCGCACCTGCGGAAGATGGGCTGGCGGGAGCGGCGCACCATCGCTCTGGCCGAACGGCTCCAACCCGATCTCATCTGCCTGACGGGCGACCTGGTGGCCGGTTCCGAGAGTTTGGCCGTGCTGGAGCCGTGGGCGGCGGGGCTGGCCCGGGTGGCCCCGGTCTTTGCCGTTCTGGGCGATCACGACCTGATACTGGGACCGGAGGCGTTCCGGGAGCTGGAAGAAGCCTTGCGGCGGGCAGGGGTTCACCTCCTGAGGAACCGCTCCTCCTGGGTGAGCGGGCCCGGCTGGCGGGTTTGGGTGGTGGGCGTCGATGACGCCGGCAAAGGGATGGCCGACCTGGCCCGGGCCATGGCCGGCGACCGGGAGGCGGCCCGCCAGCGGGGGGTCCCCCTGGAGGGCGACGAGGTGCGGGTCCTCTTGAGCCACCGGGCGACCGTGGTGGACGAGGCGGCTCAGAAAGGCTTCCACCTGGTGCTCGCGGGCGACACCCACGGAGGCCAGGTGAACCTGCCGTGGCTGGGCCCCATCGCCGCCTGGCTCAAGGAACGGACCCCCTACCCGGGCGGCCTCTACCGGGTGGGCCGGGCCTGGCTCCACGTCAGCCGGGGCCTGGGCTGGAGTCACTTGCCCGTCCGCTTCCGCTGCCGGCCGGAGGTGGCCCTGCTGGAGATCCCGCTCCTCGCCACCGCGCCGACGGCCGGCGACCCCGCGCCCGCCGCCGTGGAGCAGCCTGCGTCCCGCTGACGGGGCCAGGGCCGGGAGCGGCCCGGGCCGCTCCCGCTAGAAGCCCATGGCCAGGCCGTCTTTCCGGGGGTCCGACCCGGCGATGTAGAGCCCCTGCTCCCCGTCCCGCCAGATGACCTGGCCGCCGCCGAAGCCGAAGGGACCGCCGTCTTCCACCACCGGGTGGCCCCGCCGGGCCAGCTCCTCCCGGGCCGCGGTGGGGATGCCGGGCTCCACCGCCACCCGTCCGTCGGGGAGGAGGTGGACCCGGGGAGCGTCCAGCGCGGCTTGGGGATCCAGCTGGAAGTCCAGCAGGTTGAGGAGGACCTGCAGGTGGCCTTGGGGCTGCATGTCCCCGCCCATGACGCCGAAGGCGGCGACGGGCTCGCCCGCCTCGGTGGTGAGGAAGGCGGGGATGATGGTGTGGAAGGGCCGCTTGGCGGGGCCCACCTGGTTGGGATGGCCCTCTTCCATGGTGAAGCAGGCGCCCCGGTTCTGGAGGGCGATCCCCGTGCCCGGGACCACCACCCCCGAGCCGAAGCCCATGTAGTTCGACTGGATGAAGGAGACCATCATCCCATCTCCGTCGGCCGCGCAGAGGTAGACGGTGTCCCCGGTAGCCGGGTGGCCCGCCGCCACCTCGGGGTTCCGGGTTTCGGTGAGGAGCCGGCGCCGCTCGGCCAGGTAGGCGTCATCCACCAGCTGCTCGGGCCGGACCCGCAAGCTGGCCGGCTCGGAGATGTGCGCGTACGCGTCGGCAAAGGCGATGCGGAGGGCCTCCACCACGTAGTGAAGCCGCCGCCCGTCCAGCAGGTCGGGCCCCAGATCCAGGGGGCTGAGCAAGGCCAGGGCCTGCAGCGCGACCAGCCCCTGGCCGTTGGGGGGCAGCTCCCAGAGCCGGAAGCCCTTGTGGCTGACGCTCAGAGGCTCCACCCACTCGGGCTCGTGCTCGGCCAGGTCCTCCACGGTGAGCAGGCCCCCCTCCCGGGCGGCGTGGGCGGCCATCGCCTCCGCCAGCTCCCCCCGGTAGAAGGCCTCCCCTTCGCTTTCGGCGATGAGCCGCAAAGAGCGGGCCTGGTCGGGCAGGCGGAAGAGCTGGCCGGCCTGGGGAGCCCTCCCGCCGGGGAGGAAGGCGGCCCGGAAGTCTTCCCGGTGGGCGAAGCGCTTCTCCGCCTCCTGCCAGGCCTGCGCGGTCAGGGGCGGGACCCCGTGGCCCTCGGCGGCGTAGTGGATGGCAGGCTCCAGGAGCCGGCGGAAGGCGAGGCGTCCGAAGCGCCGCGAGAGGGCCACCCACCCGGAGACGGCGCCCGGCACGGTGACGGGGAGCCACCCATCGGTGGGCATGGTCTCCCCGTGGGCCTGGCGGACCACCTCGGGGGTGAGGGCCCGGGGGCTCCGCCCCGAGGCGTTGAGGCCATGGAGGCGCTTTCCATCCCAGACCAGGGCGAAGGCGTCGGAACCCAGCCCGTTGGAAGTGGGTTCCACCACCGCCAGCGCGGCGGCCGCGGCGATGGCCGCGTCCACCGCGTTGCCGCCCTCCCGGAGCATCTCCAGGCCCGCGGCCACGGCCAAGGGGTGGCTGGTGGCCACCATGCCCCGACGGGCCATGACCGGCGAGCGGCGGGACGGGAACGGAGAGCGGTACGTGAAGGGCTGCATGCCATCCCTCCTCTGGCTGTGCTTCCCATCATACCCGAGGGGGGCCGTCGGGGAGAAGGGCCCGGACCCCCAGCCGGGAAAATAGATGAAAAAGAGTGACTCTTCTGGCAGGATCCGGGCCAGCGCCCACGGAAGGGAAGGGGTGGATGATCCCTCCCGCGGCCGGGCGGGAGGTGAGGAGGGCGGCGGGTGAACCTGGAGCTGAGCGAGGATCAGCGGGCCATCCAGCGGCTTGTCCGGGAGGTGGCCCGCGAGGAGCTCCTGCCCCGGATCCAAGCCTTGGACCGGGAGGAGCGCTTCGACCCCTGGGTGGTGAGACGGCTGGGCGAGCTGGGGCTCTTGGGGCTCTGCCTCCCCCGGCGCTACCAGGGAGGCGGCCTGGACTACCTGAGCCTGGCCCTGGCCTGCGAGGAGCTGGAGTACGTCGACTCGAGTTTCCGGGAGATCCTCTCGGTCCACACGGCCCTGGTGGGGCTCACCCTCCTCCAGTGGGCCGGCCCCGAGCAGAAGGAGCGCTTCCTCCCGCCCCTAGCCACGGGCCAGAAGATCGCCGCCTTCGGCCTGACGGAACCGGGTGCCGGGTCGGATGTGGCCGCGCTGGAGAGCCGCTACCGGCAGGAGGGGGAGACCTTCGTGCTGAGCGGGGAGAAGGTCTGGATCTCCCTGGCCGATGTGGCCGACCTCTTCCTGGTCTTCGCCCGCCGGGAGCCGGGCCGGGACCCTGGGGCGATCAGCGCCTTCCTCCTGGAGCGGGGGATGGAAGGCCTGGAGACCTACACCCTCCGGGACAAGCTGGGGCTCCGGGCGGCCAACACGGGCGGGATCCGGATGCGGGAGGTCCGGGTGCCAGCGGCCAACCTGGTGGGGCTGGAGGGGGAGGGCTTCAAGATCGCCATGTCCGCCCTGGACAACGGCCGCCTCACCGTGGCCGCGGGGGCGACGGGGATGATCCGGGCCTGCCTGGACGCGAGCGTCGCCTACGCCCGGGAGCGGCAGGCCTTCGGCAAGCCCATCGCCCACCACCAGCTCGTCCAGGAGATGATCGCCCGCATGGTGGACGGTTACGAGACCAGCCGGCTCCTCTACGCCTGGGCGGCCAGCCTGAAGAACCAGGGCAGGCGGTGCACCCGGGAGACCTCCCTGGCCAAGCTCCACGCCTGCGAGGCCGCCTTCCGGGCGGCCGCGGACGCGGTGGAGATCCACGGGGCGGCGGGCTTCTCCGACGCCTTCCCCGTGGGGCGCCACCTCCGGAATGTGTTGGGGGAGCGGATCTACGAGGGGACCCGGGAGATCCACCTCCTGATCCAGGCCGGGTACGCCCTGGGCCTGCGGGAGGACCGGCCCCTCCGCTGCGCCCTGCCGCCCTGGCCCTTCCCTGAGGATGAGGAGGCGGGGCCCCGATGAACGGCCATCACCAGGCGCTGGAGGGGCCCCTCCACCGCCCGAGGGGGAAGCCCCAGGGACCAACGGGGTTCCCCGCCCCTGCCCCGGGGTGGGAGGCCAGCCCCCAGGCACCCCCCGGCCCTTTGGCCGGCATCCGGGTGCTGGACCTCACCCGGGTCCTGGCTGGCCCCTACGCCACCATGCTGCTCGCCGATCTGGGGGCGGACGTGATCAAGGTGGAGCGGCCGGGCAGCGGAGATGAGACCCGGGCGTGGGGCCCGCCCTTCGTCGCGGGGACGGCCGCCTACTTTCTCAGCGTCAACCGGAACAAGCGGAGTCTGGCCCTCAACCTGAAGGACCCCCGGGGGCAGGAACTCCTCCGGCGGCTGGCCCGCCAGGCCGACGTGGTGGTGGAGAACTTCCGGGTGGGCGACCAGGAACGGCTGGGTTGCAGCTATGAGGCCCTGGCCCGGGAGAACCCCCGGCTCATCTACTGCTCCATCTCAGGCTTCGGCCAGACGGGCCCCCGGCGCCGGGAGCCGGGCTACGACGTGATGATGCAGGGCTTTGGGGGCCTGATGGCCATCACGGGCACCCCTGCGGGGGAGCCGGTTCGGGTGGGGGTGGCCGTCATCGACCTGGGCACCGGCCTCTACGCGGTGGAGGCGATCCTGGCCGCCCTCTTCCACCGGGAGCGGACGGGCCAGGGCCAGCGGGTGGAGGTCTCCCTTTTGGACACCGCGGTGAGCTGGCTCACCTACGCCGCCCAAGGCTACCTGGCCACCGGGGAGGAGCCGGGCCGGTACGGCTCGGGCCATCCCAGCATCGTCCCTTACCAGGCTTTCCGGGGACTGGATGGGGCCTACTTCATCGTGGCGGTGGGGAACGACGCCACCTGGCAGCGGCTGGCCCGCCTCCTGGATGAGCTGGAGGGGACGGCCCTGGGCCAGGAGGCCCGCTTCGCCACCAACACCTCCCGGGTGGCCCACCGCCAGGAGCTGATCCCCTTGCTGGAGGCGCTCTTCGCCCGCCGCCCGGCCGCGGTCTGGCTGGACCACCTCCGCCGGGCCCAGATCCCCTGCGGGCCCGTCCATGACCTGGCCAGCTTGCTCGCGGAGGAGCAGGTGCTTGCCCGGGGGCTCCTCCAGCAGGTGCCCTACCCCGGCGCGCCCCCCGCCGCCCTGCCGGGCGCCCAGCCGGGCTGGCTTCCCGTCCTGGGGCCGGCGGTGAAGCTGGCGGCCACGCCGGCGGCGGTCCGCGCCCGGCCGCCCCACCTGGGGGAGCACACCGAGGCCATCCTCCAGGAGCTGGGCCTGAGCCCGGCGGAGATCGCCCACCTCCGGTCCCAAGGGGTGGTGGGCTGACGGGGGCAGGCGCCTGGGACCGGGGACCCTTTACTTGTCGCCCGGAGCCGGTCATGATGAAGGGGGGCCCGTTCCGAAGAGCAGGAAGGGACGGGCCCGCCACGAAGAACCCCTCGCAAGGTCTCGACGAAGGGGGAATCGGCCATCAGCGGGGTCAACGAGGAGCTCAACCAGAAGAAACTCCACGTGCTCTACCAGGTGGGCATGCACCTGCACCCGAACCCGCTGGCGACCTTCGTCATCGGACTCCTGGCTGGGGTGGTGGACCGGGTCCACTTTGTCCGGAGGACCGAGGGGGCCCCGTTGGCCATCGAGCTGGCCATCGGCCGGGCCCAGCTCTGGCCCGCCGGGCCGTTGCGGGTTCGGGCCCGGGGCTTGGAGCTGGGTGACCCCATGAGCCTCGCCTCGGCTGTCGCCTTGGGGAAGGATCCCATCTGCGTTCGGGTCCAGGGTGGGGGTCTGGAGGAGAACGAAACCTACCAGGAACTCGTGGTGGAGAGCTTCGAGGAGATCGCGGCCGAAGGCATCACGCCCGAGGAGAAGAAGGAGCTGCGGGCCGAGATGCTCCGCAAGCAGATCGACCAGGCCCTCAACATCTACCACGAGTGCACCGTCCTCTTGGAGGAGGGGGACCCGGCCCGGAGGGCGGAGCTGGAGCGGTATCTGGCCCTGGCCCGGGAGGAGCTCCGCCGGGCCACCCGGGAGCTTCACACGTTGGAGGAGGAGCTGGCCCAGGCGGGCCAGCCCTCCTGAGGCCACACCTTCAACCCTGGCCGCCGGCCCATCGGCCGCCGGCGCCCGCGGCTGGTGCCCGGACCACCCTTCATTGATCCCCCGGGCGCTTGGCCCGGTGGTACTGGTGGGGCCAGGGAGCCTGGGCGCCCAGAGCCCGGGCCGCAT
Organism: Limnochorda sp.; assembly: GCF_047459355.1. NCBI lineage: Bacteria > Bacillati > Bacillota > Limnochordia > Limnochordales > Limnochordaceae > Limnochorda > Limnochorda sp. Next base: position 25,965 of record NZ_VSCV01000017.1, read on the forward strand.
CCAAGGGCCAGTGGGGGTGGCGGAGGAGTTCCCGCCCCAGGAAGATCAAATCGGCCCGGCCGTTCTGCAGCACCTCTTCCGCCATCTCTGGGGTGGTGATGAGCCCCACGGCGCCCACCGGCACCCCTGCCTCCCGGCGGATCCGCTCCGCGGGCCCGAGCTGGTAGCCCGGGTAGGTGGGAGGCGCCACCGGCACCAGGCCGCCGCTGGAGCAGTCCACCAGGTCCACCCCGGCCTCCGCCAGCTGCCGGGCCACCTCCACCGCTTGATCGGGGTCGAAGCCGCCGGGCGCGTAGTCGGTGGTGGAGATTCGGGCAAAAAGGGGCTTCTCCGCAGGCCAGACGGCCCGCACCCGGCGGGCCACCTCCAGGGGGAAGGCCATCCGCCCCTCCAGGGAGCCGCCCCAGCGGTCGGTCCGGTGGTTGGCCAGCGGCGAGAGGAACTCGTGGAGCAGGTACCCGTGGGCCATGTGGAGTTCGATGACGTCAAAGCCCACCTCATGGGCCCAGCGGGCCGCCTGGACGAAGGCCTGGGCCACCTGCTCCAGCCCCTCCTCGTCGAGCGCGGCGGGCGCTCGCCAGTCGGGGGCGAAGGGGAGGGAGCTGGGGGCGACGGGCTCCTGGGGCCCGTGGCCCTTCTGGGCCGAGAAGGCCTTCCGGCCGGCGTGGGCCAGCTGCACGCCGCAGGCGGCGCCCTGCTCGTGGACGAAGCGGACGATCCGCTCCAGAGCGGGCAGTTGGGCGGGATCCCAGAGGCCCAGGTCCCGGGTGCTGATCCGGCCCCGGGGTTCTACGGCCGTCGCCTCCAGGAGGATCAACCCCACGCCGCCCGCGGCCCGGGCGCCGTAGTGGACCAAATGCCAGTCGGTGGCCACCCCATCTTCCGTGGCCGAGTACATGCACATGGGCGACATGACGATCCGGTTCCGCAGGGTGAGGGAACGGATGGGATAGGGTGAGAAGAGCAAAGACACGGGGCGTTCCACCTCCGGGGAGAGTCTATCCCCCCCGGGAAGGGAAGACAAGGGACCGGGCGGGGCCTGGAGGCGGGCGGGGTTGGGGGCAGGGAGGAGGATGCCGCATGGCGGAAGAGGCGAGGCTGGTGCAGCCCGTGGATGGGGAGACCTTCCTCATCGACCTGGCCTACCAGGGCCAGCCCGAAGGGGTGGGGGTCTACCTCCTGGTCGATGAGCACCCGGCCCTGGTCGATGTGGGGCCCACCCCCAACCTGCCCCGGCTCCTCAGTGGTATCCGGGCCGCGGGCCTGGAGCCTGAGGCCATCGAGTACGTCTTCTTGACCCACATCCACCTGGACCATGCGGGGGGCGCCGGGGTGCTCGCCCGGTCCCTCCCCCGGGCCCGGTTCCTGGTCCACCCCCGGGGGGCTCCTCACCTGGTCGATCCCACCCGGCTGGTCCAGAGCGCGGGCCGCCTCTTCGGCGAGGCGATGGCCACCCTCTACGGCGAGGTGGCTCCCCTGCCCGGGGACGCGGTCCGGGCCCTGGAGGACGGCGAGGAGGTGGTGCTGGGCCGGCGGCGCCTGGTGGCGGTGGCCACGCCGGGCCATGCCAAGCACCACCACGCCTACTGGGAGCCCGGCCGACGGTGGGTCTACGCCGGGGATGTGGCGGGCATCGCCCTGCCCGGGACGGCGTACGTCCACCCGCCCACACCCCCGCCCGACTTGGACCTGGAAGCCTGGGAGGCCAGCATCGACCGGCTCCTGGCCCTCGGGCCCCAGCGGCTCCTCTACACCCACTTTGGCTGGCAGGATGAGCCGGCGACCCGGCTGGAGGAGCTGCGAAAGCGGTTGCGGGCCGAGGGGGCGTGGGTGAAGGAGGGCCTGGAGGCGGGCCTGGAGCTGGACGCCTTGGTCGCCCGGTACCAGGCCCGGGTGGAGCCTGAGCTGGAGGCCGCGGTGGGGCCGGCCCGGGCTCGGCGGTACCGGCTGACGGTCAACGGGTGGATGAACGTTCTGGGCTGGAAGCGGTACTGGGAGCGGCGGGCCTAGTCCACCCGGATCACCGTCGCCTCCCCCTGGCCGCCGCCGGAGCAGATGGTGGCCACCCCGTACCCACCGCCCCGCTCCCGGAGGGCGTGGATCAGGTGGATGAGGATGCGGGCGCCGCTGGCCCCGATGGGGTGGCCCAGGGCGATGGCGCCCCCGTCCACGTTGACCCGTTCAGGATCCAGCCCGCCCATCCGGATGGTGGCCAGGGTTACCGCGGCAAAGGCTTCGTTGACCTCCCAGAGGTGGACCTCCGACGGCTTGAGCCCCGCCTTGGCTAGGGCCTGGGCGGCCGAGAGCCAGGGGACGGTGTGCAGATCCCCCGGCTCCTGGGAGACGGCCCCGTGGGCCACGATCCGGGCCAGCGGTTCCAGCCCCAAGGCTCGGGCCCGTGCCTCGGCCATGACCACCAGGGCCGCTGCGCCGTCGTTCAGCCCCGGCGCGTTGCCGGCGGTGATGGTGCCGTCGGGGCGGAAGACGGGCGGGAGCGCGGCCAGCCGCTCCAAGGAGGCGTCCCGCCGGGGCGGCTCGTCCCGGTCGACCACCACCGGCTCCTCGCCGGGGCTGGCGCTGGGAAGGGTGAGGGGGGCGAGCTCCGCGGCGAAGCGGCCTTCGTCCTGGGCGGCCACCGCCCGCTGGTGGCTCCGCAGCGCCCAAGCGTCCTGCTCGGCCCGGCTGATCCCCAGCTCTGCCGCGCCCTCCACGCCGTAGACGCCCATGTGGCACTGACCGAAGCGGCACCAAAGGCCGTCGTGGATGGCCCCGTCCACCAGCTCCCCGTGACCCATGCGGAGGCCCCACCGAACCCGGGGCAGGAGGTAGGGCGCCCGGGACATGCTCTCCATGCCCCCGGCCACCACCGTGGCCGCCTCGCCCGTCCGAATGAGGAGCTCCGCCCAGTTGACCGCCCGCAGGCCCGACGCGCAGACCTTGTTCACCGTCTCCGCCGGCACCTCCCGGGGGAGGCCCGCCAAGAGGCTGGCCTGCCGGGCGGGCGCCTGCCCGGCCCCGGCCTGGAGGACCATGCCTAAGAGGACCTGGTCCACCGCCTCGGACCCGATCCCCGCCCGCTCCACCGCGGCCCGGACCACGTGGGCCCCCAGCTCCACCGCCGTCCAGGGCTGCAAAGCGCCTCCGAAGCGCCCAAAGGGGGTACGGGCCGTTGCCACCACCACCGCCGCCGTCATGAGCGTCCCCTCCCGGCCATAGGTCTTGGCGAGCGACCGGGCCGGCGAGCCTCGCGAAGAAGACCGTTTTGCCCGGCGATTCAGAAAGATTCGCCCTGAGCTGGGCCGGCTCCTCCCGGGCGCCGAGGGGGGATGGCGGTGCTGGTGGCCCTCTGGATCCTCGCAGCCCTGGGGGCCTTTGCCTTGGGGGCCAACGACGGAGCCAACCCCACCGCGGCGGCGGTGGGGGCCGGGCTCCTCCCCGCCCGGCGGGCCCAGCTCCTGGCCGCCGGGGCCGGGGGGCTGGGCGCCTGGCTCGCCGGCCGGCGGGTGGCCGACACCCTCACCCAGGAGCTGGTCCCCCTGGCCCAGCTGGCCCCCGAGGCGGCCCTCCCCTTGGCCCTGGCCGCGCTGGCGGCGGCCAGTCTCTGGGTGCTGGGTGCCACCGCCGCGGGCCTGCCCGTCTCCACCTCCCACGCCCTGGTGGGCGCGCTGGCGGGGGCGGCCTTCCGGGACGGCCGGGTTCCCGTCGATCTGAGCCTCTTGGGGGCGATTCTGGGGTCCTGGCTCTGGGTGCCCCTGGGCGCCGGGGTGGCCGGGGGACTGGCGGTGCTGCTGGGCCGGGCGCCTATCGCCCGCCGCCTCCGGCCCGGGGCCCAGCCCCTGGCCACGGCCATCTCCCTCTGGCTCGCCTTCTGGTGGGGGGCCAACGACGTGGCCAACGCGGTGGGGCTGGTGGCCCAGGTGGGCGGGGCCGACCCCCGGGCGGCCATCGGCCTGGGCGCGGCCTGCTTGGCCCTGGGTGCCGTCGTGGCCTCGGGCCGGGTCTTGACCACCATGGCCCGGGGCCTGGGTCCTCTGGGGATCCCGGAAGCCCTGGCGGCCCAGGGCTCCGTCAGCCTGGCCCTCGCGGGGGCGACCCTCTTGGGCTACCCCGTCTCCACCACCCACGCCATGGTGGGGGCGCTGGCCGGTGTCCTCTGGGCCCGGGGGCGGCCCGTCAACCGCCGGCAACTGGGCCGGGTGGTGGCTGCCTGGCTCATCACCGCGCCCGCGGCGGCCCTGGTGGGCTGGCTGGTGCGGTGAGGCGCGCCCCGGGGGCCTCACGGATCGGGCCGGGGGGTCGATAACAGAGGGTGAAGCCGTGGACGGGGGGATGGGGGTGGCGACGGTGGCCGGTGGCGGGTGGCAGCTGGGTTCGGGCGGGGAGCACCAGCCGGGGATCGATCTCGCGTGGGCTGCTTTCTTGCGCCGGTTCCACCAAGAGATCGGCCTCAACCTGGCCGCCTACAAGGGAACCCAGCTCCGGCGGCGGGTGGAGCAGTGGATGGAGCGCCACGGCGAGCTGAACTACTTCACCCTCCTCCGCCGGCTCCGGCAGGAGCCCGAGGCCCGGCAGGCCTTCATCGACTACCTGGGCATCAACACCACCTCGTTCTTCCGGGATCCCACCGTCTTCGCCACCTTGGAGCGGGTGGTGCTGCCCGACCTCCTGCGCCGGCCGGGTCCGGTCCGGATCTGGAGTGCCGCCTCGTCCATCGGGGCCGAAGCGTACTCCATCGCCATGCTCCTGGCCGAGAAGGGGGCCCTGGAGCGGGCCGAGATCCTGGCCACCGACATCGACCAGGCCGCCCTGGAGCAAGGCCGCTCGGGAAGGTACACCGAAGCCCAGCTGACAGGCCTCAGCCGGCTGAGGCAGCAGCGGTACTTCCGGGCCGACGGGACCACCTTCGTCATCGATCCCGACCTGCGGCGGCGGGTCCGCTTTGAGCGGCTGGACCTCTTGGCCGATCCCTACCCGTCCCCGATGGACCTCATCCTCTGCCGGAATCTCTTCATCTACCTGGCCCAATCGACCCAGGCGGAGGTGACGGGCCGGCTGGTCCAGGCCCTGCAGCCCGGGGGCTACTTGGTCCTGGGGGGGACCGAGTACATCTCCGATCCCGCCCGGTTCGGCCTCAAGCGGGTTGACTTCTGCGTCTACCAGGTTCAGGTGCCCGCTCAGGGCTGACGGGAGCCCAGCTGCGCTGGGCTCCCGGGTCTTCTCGGGCGGCGCCCCAGCGAGGTGGGGGCCGGGTTCAGTCGTTCAGGAAGAGCAGGAGCAATACCAGGAAGATCACCAGGCAGGCGCACCGGCCGCCGTTGCCGTCCTGGCCCCCGAAAATCCCGAGGCCCCCGCCGTCTCCGTCATAGTGCCGTCGACGCGACATGCCGTTCACCTCCGCTGCAGCCTATGCCCGTCCCACCCGGGCAGCGTAGGTGCACCCTCCCCTTCGCGGACAGGCAGGAGTCCAAGGGCACGGCCCGGAACGTAACGAGCACGAAGCCCGCCGGGCAGGATCGCATGGCTCTTCGGAGAATAGGTACTCTTGCCACGAATCTGAGGGAGGTCTGTCCGGAATGGCCGCCCCTGGCCCGTCGGCGCGGCCGGCGGGTCAGGTTCTGGCGCGCCCAAGCCTGCGGAGGAGGGAGAGCATGGCGACCGGCGATCGGGTCGATCTGCTCGAACGGTACCAGCACGGCCGCCACCGGGAGCTGGGCCTGACCGACGAGGATGTCCGGCGCATGTACGAGGTGATGCTCCTCGCCCGGCGCCTGGACGAACGGATGTGGATCCTGAACCGGACCGGACAGGCCCCTTTCGCCATCTCAGGCCAGGGCCATGAGGCCGCTCAGGTGGGCGCCGCCTGGGCCCTGGACCGGGAGCGGGACTGGATCTACCCCTACTACCGGGACGTGGCCCTGGTGCTGGTCTGGGGGCTCACGCCCCGGGATCTGATGCTCCAGCTCCTGGGCAAGGCGGCCGACCCCTCCAGCGGCGGCCGGCAGATGCCCAACCACTTCTCCAGCCGCCGCCTCCGCATCGCCCCCCAGTCCAGCGTGGTGGGGACCCAGATCCCCCAGGCGGCGGGAACGGCCCTGGCCAGCAAGCTGGAGGGCACCGGGGCGGTCACCCTGGTCACCTTCGGCGAGGGCGCCACGGCCCAGGGCGACTTCCACGAGGGGGTCAACTTTGCCGCCATCCACCGGCTGCCCGTCATCTTTTTCTGCGAGAACAACGGCTACGCCATCTCCGTCCCGGCGGAGAAGGAGCTTTCCGTTCCCGACGTGGCCGACCGGGCCTTGGGTTACGGCATCCCCGGCGTCACTGTCGACGGCAACGACCCCTTCGAAGTCTACCGGGTGGTGCGGGAGGCGGTGGAGCGGGCTCGGGCCGGCGAGGGCCCTAGCCTCATCGAGGCCAAGACCTACCGGCTCCTCGCCCACTCCAGCGACGACGACGACTCCACGTACCGCCCCCGGGAAGAGGTGGAGGCCTGGCGGCAGCGGGATCCCCTCCCCCGGCTGGCCGCCTACCTGAAGGAGCACGGCTTGGCCGACGACGCCGATCTCCAGGCCTTGGAAGAACAGGTCCGCCAGCAGGTGGACGACGCGACGGAGCACGCGCAGGCCGCCCCCTACCCCCGGGCCGAGCACCTGCTGGACCACGTCACCGGCCCCTGACCCCGCGTCCTGCACGGGAGGGAGGATGACCATGCCCGTCATGACCCTGATCGAGGCCATCCGCCACGGGCTCACCCAGGAGATGGAGCTGAACCCCCGGACCCTTGTCTTGGGGGAGGATGTGGGGGTGCGGGGCGGGGTTTTCGGCGCCACCCGGGGCCTCTTGGAGCGGTTCGGGCCCGAGCGGGTGATCGACATGCCCCTGGCCGAATCTTCCATCGTCGGCGTGGCCATCGGCGCCGCCGTCGCCGGCTGGCGGCCCCTGGCCGAGATCCAGTTCGCCGACTACATCCACCCGGCCATGAACCAGATCATCAACGAGGCGGCCCGCATCCGCTACCGGACCAACGGCGACTACACCTGCCCGGTGGTGATCCGGGCCCCCTTCGGCGGCGGCGTCCACGGGGCCCTCTACCACTCCCAAAGCGTCGAAGGCCTCTTCTACCACGTGCCGGGGCTGAAGATCGTCATCCCCTCCACCCCCTACGACGCCCGGGGCCTGTTGCGGGCGGCCATGGAGCAGGAGGATCCCGTCCTCTTCTTCGAGCACAAGCGCGCCTACCGGCTGGTGAAGGGGGAGGTGCCCGAAGAGCCCTACTCGGTTCCCATCGGTCCCGCGGCGATCCGGCGGGAGGGCCGCCATTGCACCGTGATCGCCTACGGGTTGATGGTCCACCACGCCCTGGAGGCGGCCGAACGGCTGAGCCGGGAGGAGGGGATCGAGGCGGAGGTGATCGACCTTCGGACCATCCTGCCCCTGGACCGGGAGACCCTGATCGCCTCCGCCCAGAAGACGGGGCGGGTCTTGATCGTGCACGAGGACAACCGGACGGGGGGCGTGGGCGCGGAGGTGGCCGCCATCCTGGCGGAGGAGGCCCTCTTCTACCTGGACGCGCCCATCAGGCGCCACACCGGTCCCGATGCGCCGGCCATGCCTTTCAATCCCGTCCAGGAGGCAGCCTTCTTGCCCAACCCCTACACCATCGCCGACCAGATCCGGGAGCTGGTCCGTTTCTAGGCCCTCCGGGACGAGACCGGAGGAAGACCGTGAACCTGGGGGGAGCGCTGGTGCCCGTCGAGATCACCATGCCGAAGCTGGGAGAGAGCATCGTCGAGGGGACCGTCGCCCGCTGGCTGAAGCAGGTGGGCGAGGCCGTCGAGCGGTATGAGCCCCTCTTGGAGGTGGTCACCGACAAGGTGAACACCGAAGTGCCCTCGCCGGCGGCGGGCATCCTCGAGGCGATCCTCGTCCCGGAAGGGGAGACGGTGCCGGTGGGCACCATCCTGGCGCGCCTGCGGGCCCCCGGGGAAGCTCCCGGCAGCGCCCCGGGGGTGGGCGAGCCGGGGGTGGCGAGTGGGGCGGAGGCGGAAGCCCGCCCAACCCCCCTGCCGGCTGAGGATGAGGCGGCCGGCGGCGGAGCGGCTGGTGGTGAGGCGGGCCCCGACGGCTGGCCCCGGGGACGCTACTCCCCCGTGGTCCGCCGTCTGGCCGCGGAGTTCGGCATCGACCTGCGGCAGGTGCCGGGGACGGGGCGGGGCGGCCGGGTGACCCGGGAGGATGTGATCGCCTACCTGGAGCGGCAGACCGCGCCCGAAGCCAGCCCCGAGCCAGCAGCGCGCCCCGCGCGGGCGGTCCTTCCGGAGGCCGCCGCTCCCGAACCGGCAGCCCTGACGGAACGGGCCGGGCCGCCAGAACCGGCCGAGCCCCAGGCTTTCGAGGTCTCCGTCGCCCCGGGAGCCCGCGCCGGGACGCCTGCGGGCTCCGAGGACGAGGAGGCCGCGGTTCGGGTGGACCGGCTGAAGCCTTCGCCCGTCCGGAAGCTCATCGCCCAGCGGATGGTCCAGAGCCGCCAGGAGATCCCCCACGCCTGGACCATGGTGGAGGTGGACGTGACGGGGCTGGTCCGCCTGGTGGAGGCGGAAGGCGCGCGCTTCCGGGAGCGGGAAGGCGTCCCCCTGACCTACCTGCCCTTCGTCATCGAGGCGGCCGCCCGGGCCCTCCGGAAGTTCCCCCTCCTGAACGCTTCCTGGCAGGGGGAGGAGATCCTCGTCCACCGGCAGATCCACATCGGCGTGCCGGTGGCCCTGGAGGAGAGCGTCATCGTCCCCGTCATCCGGGATGCGGACCAGCAGAGCGTGGCCGGCCTGGCCCGCACCCTGCGCCGCCTGGTGGAACGGGCCCGGAGCGGCCAGCTGACCGTGCCCGAGGTGGAGGGGGCCACCTTCACCGTCAACAACACAGGGGCCTTCGGCTCCATCCTCTCCCAGCCCATCATCTTCCCGCCTCAGGCGGGGATGCTCACCCTGGAGGCCATCGTCAAGCGCCCTGTGGTGGTGGAAGGGAACGCCATCGCCATCCGGTCCATGGTCAACCTCTGCCTCTCCCTGGACCACCGGGTGGTCGACGGGCTGTACGCGGGCCGCTTCCTCCAGCAGGTGAAGGCCCGCCTGGAAAGCTACACCCCCGAGACGCCCATTTGAATCGGGACCCGTCAGGGGCACCGGGCCCTTCATTCGTCTTCGCTCCTCGCCCTCGGCAGAGATCCCGGGGCGGTCGCGGTGCCGGACCGCCCCTGCCCGGGTTCAGGAGGGTCGGGCCCGGCGACCTCCGCTCCCAGGCTGGCCGGGCCCCTGCGGACCCTGTGCCTTCCAGGACCTCTGAGGGACTCCGGAGCCCACCTCGGCTTCGGGTGAGCCCAAGGCTTCCAGGACGTCGAAGCTGGCCACCTCCGGCTCCACCGGGAGCAGAGGCTCCGGCTCTCCCCGCCTTGGGCGCCAGGGGGGCTTGGCCTGCACCACCGTCACCTCCTCTCCCGCTAGCTGTGGGCGGGGAGCCCGCCCCCTATCCGCCCAGCCCCCGCCAGTCCTGGAACGCCTCCCCAAGCCCGCCGCCTGCTGGCCCGACAGGCAGGGTCTGGCGCTCATGATATAATCGCGGCGAACGACAGGCCCGGCGTCCTTCTTTGGGCGGGGCCGGGAGGTGGGGTCCCCGGATGGCCACCATCCCCACGTTGGCGACCATCCTCCGGGAGCACCCGGGGGAGCCCTTGGTTCTTCTGGTCCGGAGCCGGCCCGTGGGCGACCAGTTGCTGGCCCGTCTCGCCCAGGAGGGGCTTTCCTGGGCCAACGTCCGGGTGGCCACGCCCCTGGACCTAGCCCTGGACCTGGCCGTTCCGTTCCTGGCCGCCCGGGGCCTGGTGCCCGCCAGCGGGGCCCAGACCCTCTTTTTGGTGGACCGCCTCCTGCGCGCCGGTCTGGGCGGGGCCTGGCTCCTGGGGAACGGCTCCCCCAATCGCCCCGCCCCCTCCGACGGCTTGGTGGCCGCGGTCCACCGCAGCCTGATGGAGCTCCGCCAGCACGGGTTGGAGGCGGCCTCCCTCGACCCACACGCTTTCACGCCCCCGGCCAAGGGCGAGGCCCTGCGAGAGCTCCTCGCCGCCTACGAGGCGACCCTCGACAGCTTGGGCTTGGTGGACCGGGCGGGCCTCCTCCGCCTGGCCATCGAGCGGCTGCGGGAGCAGCCCCCCGAAAGGACGGGAACCCGCTACCTGGTTCCGGTGGAAACCCTCTTCCAAGGCTTGGAGCAGGTCTTGGTCCAGCACCTGACCCAGGGCCGGCTCATCCCCTTCCAGCCCGGATGGGGGCCACCCCAAAGGATCCACTTCTTCCACGCCACCTCGCCCGAGGCGGAGCTCCGGGAGGTGCTCCGGCGGGCGATGGCCCAGGGCCTCCCCTGGGACCGGGTGGAGGTGGTGGCCACCGACCTGGCCACCTACGGGCCCATCCTCCACGCCCTGGCCGCCCGCCTGGGCATTCCCGTCACCTTCTCCGAGGGGCTCCCCCTGGCGGAGAGCGGGCCCGGCCGGGGCGCGCTGGCCTACCTGGAGTGGGTGGCCCGGGGGTTCCCGGCGGCGGTCCTGGCCGGCGCCCTGGCCGGTGGGGACCTGGTGCCGCCCCGGAGGGAGGGAGGCGGGGAAGGGGGCAAGGGGGAAGGCGGCGAGGGCGGGGCCGGGGCGGCGCGCGGCTGGGGCCGCCGCTTGGCCCAGACCCTCTTAGAGAGCCCCATCGGGTGGGGGTGGGCCCGGTACCGGGCCTGGGTGGAGCAGACCCTGGCCGCCTCTGCCGATGGGCGGCGGGACCCGGCCGCTGAGGCCCGGGTGGCGCTGGCCCGCTTCCTGCAGGAGCTCCTCCGCCTTACGCCCGATCCGGAGCGCTCGGACGGGGTCCCCTTGCCCCAGCTGGTCACCGCCCTGGGCCAGGTGGTGCACCGCTTCACCGTCACCACCACCCCCTTGGACCGGGGCGGCTGGGACGCCCTCCTCCAGACCCTGGCGGCGCTGGAGGGGCTAGCGGGCCGGGTGGCGAGCGCGGCCGGCCTCCCCTTGGCCCCGGCCGCCCTGGTTGAGGCGGCGGGCGCCTGGCTAGAAGCTCCCGAAGGTGAACCCCTGCCCCGGCTGGCCCTCCGCCTCCGCCGGTGGCTGGCCGAGGTGCCGGTAGGCCAGGGCGAGCCCCAGCCAGGCGCCCTCCACCTGGCCAGCCTGGAGCACGGGGGGTATGCCGGCCGCCCCTACCTGTTTGTGGTCGGCTTGGACGAGGGCCGATTTCCCGGGAAAGGCGGGGCGGACCCCCTCCTCCTCGACGGGGACCGGGCCCGGCTCCCCGGCGAGCTTCCCTCGTCCGCCAGCCGCCAGCAGTGGCGGCGCCGGAGCCTGGAGGCCCTGGTCGCCCGGGCGGGAGGCACCCTCACCTGCAGCTTTGCCGCCTGGGATCCGGTGGAAGGGCAGGAGGTGGCCCCCTCCCCGGCCCTCCTGGACCTCTTCCGCCAGGCGACGGGCGCGCCCCAGGCCGATTACACCGCCCTCCGGGAGGCCCTGGGGGCCCCCGCCGGGCGGGTGCCGGCGCCGGGCGGGGCGCTCCCCCTGGACGGGGGCGAAGCCTGGCTGGACGCGCTGCGGGTGGGCCCGCCCGGCGGGGAACGGCTGGCCCGTCCTGAAGGGGAGGGGCTTCAGCAGGCCTTCCCCTTCCTGGCCGCGGGCCAGCGGGCCAGGGAAGCCCGGGCAAGCCCGGTCCTCACCGCGTACGACGGGCTCGTCACCCCGGCCGGGTCCCTTGATCCTCGGACCGGGGGCGAGGCCGTCTCGGCGGGCCGGTTGGAGAGCCTGGCCACCTGTCCCTTGCAGTACTTCTTCCGCTATGTCTTGAAGGTTGCGCCCCCGGAGCGGCCCGAACTGGACCCTGACCGGTGGCTGGACCCCCTGGCCCGGGGCAAGCTCCTCCACGAGTGCTACCGCCGCTTCTGGGAGGAGCGGCTCCAGGCAGGCCGGGCGGCTGACCCCCTGGGCCCTGAGGACTGGGCCCGGATGGAGGCCATCGCCCAGGAGGCGGTGGCAAGGCAGCGGGAGGCCCTCCCGCCGCCCAGCGAGGGCGTCTTCGAGCGGGAGCGACAGGAGCTGGTGGCGGAGGCCCTCTTCTTCCTGGAACTGGAGGCCCGGCGGGATGACGGGGGCGTGCCCGTCCTCCTGGAGCGAGCCTTCGGCATGCAGGGGGAGCCGCCGGTGGTCATCGAGCTGGGCGGGGAGGGAGGCGCGGCCCAGCGGCTCCGCCTCCTGGGCCGCATCGACCGGGTCGACCGGCTGCCCGACGGCACCTACGGGGTCTGGGATTACAAGACGGGTTCGGCCCGCCGGTACGAGAGCGAGCGGATCTACCTGGACGGGGGGCGCCAGCTCCAGCACGTCCTTTACAGCTGGGCGGCCGAGGCCCTCCTCCGGCGGGAGGGGCTGGACGAGACGCCCCGGGTGGCCCGGTCGGGGTACTGGCTCACCACCCGGCGGGGGCGCGGCCACCGCGCGGACAGGCCCCAAGATCCGGGCAAGCGCCGGGAGGCCCAGGAGCTGCTCCAGATCCTTCTGGACGTCGCCGCCTCCGGCTGCTTCGCGCCGGCGCCCGACGCCCAGGACGGCTGCGACTTCTGCGACTACCGCCGGGCGTGCGGCGGCCCCGCCGCGGTCCGGCAGGTGAGGGAGAAGATCGAAGCCGGCGAGACGCGGCTCCGGTTCTGGCGGGAGGTGCGGGCCCATGACTGATCAAGCGGCCGGCGGGCTCAGGCCCGGCCGTCCCGAGGACAAGCCCTCGCCCCAGGGGACGGACCCTGGGGCTCTCCCACCCCCGCTCCCCGACCAGGCGGCCCGGACCCGGATCGTGGAGGACCTGGAGACCTGTTTTCTGGTCGAGGCGGGGGCGGGCTCGGGCAAGACCCACAGCCTGGTCTCCCGGATGGTCAGCCTCATCGCGTCGGGCCGGGCCCACCCCTCCCAGATGGCGGCCATCACCTTCACCCGCAAGGCGGCCGCGGAGCTCCGGGAGCGGTTCCAGATCCGCCTGGAGGCGGCGGCCGCCGCCGAGACCGACCCTGTGCGGCGGGCCCGGCTCCAGGCGGGCGTGGCCGCCTTGGACCAGGCCTTCCTTGGCACCATCCATGCCTTCTGCGCCCGGCTCCTGCGGGAGCGGCCGGTGGAGGCGGGCCTCGACCCGGCCTTTGAAGAGCTGACGGAGGACGAGGAGGAGCGGGGGCTCCGGGCCGCGTGGGAGGCCTACCTGGAAGAGGTCCGCCAGGAGGCGCCCCAGCGCCTGGAGGCCTTGCGGGCTCTGGGGGTGGAGCCCCAAGAGCTCTACGGCCTCTTCACCACCCTGCACCGGTACGCGGACGTGGAGCCGGTGACCGCGGACCGGCCCCGGCCCGAGCTGGCCCCCGTCCGGGAGGCCCTCGCCCGGTTTGTGGCGGAGATGGAGCGGCTCCTTCCGGCGACGGAACCGCCCAAGGGCTGGGACCCCCTCCAGACCCGCCTCCGGCGCCTGAGGCAGGAGGTCCAGCTCCTCCCGGAGGATGACGACGCCGCCCTCATCCAGGTGCTTACCCACTTCGAGGCCCGGCCGTCCGTCACCAAGAACCGCTGGCCCGACCCCGACACCGCGGAGGCGGCCCTGGCCGCCTTCCAGGCCTTCGCCCAGACTGTGGCCGGGCCCGCCCTGCACGCCTGGCGGGAGTTCCTCCACCGTCCCCTGATCGACTTCGTCCGGCCCGCCATCGCCCGGGCGGCCTGGCAGCGCCACGAGGCGGGCCAGGTCTCCTTCCAGGACCTCCTCCTCAAGACGGCCCAGCTCCTCCGGGACCAGCCCGAGGTCCGCCGGAGCCTGGGGGCCCGCTACACCCACCTCTTGGTGGACGAGTTTCAGGACACCGATCCGGTCCAGGCCGAAGTCCTCTTCCTCTTGACGGGCGAGCCCGTGGAGGAGCGGGACTGGCGGCAGCTCACTCCCCGGCCGGGTTCCCTCTTCCTCGTGGGAGACCCGAAGCAGTCCATCTACCGCTTCCGGCGGGCGGACATCGACGTCTACCAACAGGTGAAGGAGCTTCTGGTGCGCGGGGGCGGGGAGGTGCTCCAACTCACGGCCAACTTCCGCTCGGTCCAGCCCCTGATCGAGTGGGTGAATGAGACCTTCCGCCGGTCCTTCCCCGAGCGGGGGGACGGGGTCCAGCCTGGGTACGCGCCCTTGGTCGCCGTCCGGCCGGGCCGGGAGCGGGCCCCCGTCCGGGTGCTGGAGGTGCCGCCTGTCTTCCGCCATACCCAGGACGGCATCGCCGAGGAGGACAGCGCCCGGGTGGCCGCCTGGATCGCCTGGGCCTGCCAGGGGGGGCTGGAGCTGGAGCGGACCCCGGAGGAGCGGGCCCGGGGGTTGGACGGCCGGCCCCGGCCGGGCGACTTTCTCCTGCTCCACTGGGACCGGGCCAAGCTCCTGGCTTACGCGGAGGCCTTGGAAGCCCGGGGGATTCCGGCGGAGGTCACGGGGGCCAAGGGCTACGCGGGAGCCTGGGAGGTGGCCGCCTTCCTGGACCTGCTGGAGGCCCTGGCGGACCCGGCCGACCCCGTCCAGCTCCTGGCCGTCCTCCGGGGCCCCCTTTTCGGCCTGAGCGACCAGGCCTTGTACGAGCTGGGGGAGCGGGTCGGCGGGCGCTGGGCCCTGCTTCTGGACCGGAGCTTGGACGAGCTTCCAGAGCCAGGCCGGGCCGCCTTGGCCCAGCTCCAGCACTGGCTCCGCCTCACCGAGGCCCTCCCGCCCCAGGCAGCCCTGGAAGGGATCCTGGAGGAGACGGGGCTCCTCCCCTGGACGGCCGCCCTTCCGGCCGGCGCCTCCCGGGCGGGGAACCTCCTCAAGCTGGTGGAGGTGGCCCGCTCCCTGGGCGGGGGGCGCTCCTTCCCCCGGCTGGTGCAGGCGCTGGGGGAGGTGGTCCGCCAGCAGGAGCTGGAGGCGGGGAGCCTCTTCCCGGGCCGGCCCCAGGCGGTGCGGGTGATGAACCTCCACCGGGCCAAGGGGCTGGAGGCCCCGGTGGTGATCCTGGCCTACCCGGCAGGCGCCCGGGAGCACCCGCCCACCTTCCACATCCGCCGGGAAGGGGAGGCTGCCCGGGGGTTCTTCCCCGTCTGGGGCCCGCCTGCCAGCCCCTTCGGCCGGCCTCAGCTCCTCGCCCTGCCCCCCGACTGGGAGGCGGCGGCGGCCCGAGAGGCCCGGTACCTGGAGGCCGAAGACCTCCGCCTCCTCTACGTGGCGGCCACCCGGGCCCGGGAGCTCCTGGTGATCAGCCGCTACCCGGCCAGCCCGGAGCGGAGCCCCTGGCACCGCCTGGAGGTGGCGGGGGCTTTGGACCATGCCCCCACCGTCGACCTCCCGAAGGAAGGGGGCGAGGCGGCCCCGGTCCGGGTCCGGGTGGAGCCGGCCCAGATCGCGGCGGCCTGCGAGGCAACCCAGGAGGCCCTGGCCCGGGCCCGGATCCCCACCACCATCCACCTGGCGGCCAGCGATCTGGAGGGGCGGGGCCCGGCCGCGGAGGGGTTGGCGGCCTGGGACGGGGAGGCGGTGCCGCCAGGCCTGGAGGAGGTGGCCGCCGCGCAGGAAGAGGCCGAACCGGGGGGCCGCCGGTGGGGGCGGGCCTTCCACCGGCTGGTGGAGCTTCTGATCCGGGAGGGCCGGCTGGCTCCGTGGCGGGCGGCCCCCCAGGAGGGAACGAGCCCCGGCCGGGGGATGGACGGGCTCCCAGAAGAGGCCCTGGCCCGGTACGTGGCCCAGGAGGCGGGCCTCGCTCAGGAGGAAGGGCCCGACCCGGCCGCGGTGCTGGTGGGATGGGTCCAGCCCTTCCTCGCCTCAGCGCTGGGACGGCGGGTGGCCCAGGCCCAGCGGGTGGAGGTGGAGGTTCCCTTGGCCTTGGCGGTGCCGGCGGGGGAGCTGGCCGCGGTGACCGGCGGGGTCATCGGCCTGGGATGGCCGGGGGCGGGCGGGGACGGGACTCCGTGGCTCCCACCGGAGACCGCCCCCGACACCCCCGCGGTGATCCACGGCCAGGCGGACCTGCTCTTCCGGGAAGGGGACGGCTGGGTCCTGGTGGACTTCAAGACGGACCGGTTGCCCGCCGGGAAGGCCGGCCCGCTCGTGGCCCGGTACGGGCCCCAGCTCCGGCTCTACGCCACGGCCTGGGAGCGGGTGACGGGCGAGCCCGTCAAAGAGCGGTGGCTCTACCTGGTCCGGGCCGGGCAGGCCTACCCCGTGCCGTAACCTTCAGAGCCTCGGAGTCCTGGACCCTCTGCTTGGACGCTGAAGCCTCTGCCTGGACCCTCTGCCTGCCGTCAGTGGGCGCCTGCATCCCCGGGGAGGCGGACCCGCAAGGTCCGGAGCCGGTTGAGGGCAGCCCCCACCTCCAGGAGCCGGGGCATGGCCAGATCGCCCAAGGGCGGGCCCGGGGCGGCCAGCAGGTCCAGGCCATGGGCCTCCAGCTCGGCGAAGGCCTGCTCCAGCCCGTCCCGCAGCGGGGTTTGACCGTCACAGAAGCGGACGGCTAGGCGGGCCAGGAGGAGGGCGATGGCCCGGGTCTGGGAGGGGTGGACGATCTGCTCCACCGCCGACAGATCGATGGACTCCGGGCCGAACTGGATGGTCTCCGTCTCCCGGGCCCGGATTTTGGCCCGGCGCCCGCCTGGCCGGTGGGGGTCGAGGCTGTCCGGGAGGGGCAGCCGGGGCGTGACGGGCGGGAAGGGCCCGTCGGTTTCCTCCAGCCGGCCGGTGGGGAAGGCTCGGGCCACCTCCCGGGCCCGGGCCGTCACGTCCCGGGCCTGGTACCGGTCCATCTGGATGACGGTGTCGGCCACGTCCAGGTAGTCGCCCGCCCCGCCCACCACCAGCACCGTGGAGACACCCCGATCCCGGGCGAGGCTCCGGACCCGGTCGATGAAGGGTGTGATGGGCTCCTGCTCCTTGCTGATCAGGGCCTGCATCCTGCGATCCCGGATCATGAAGTTGGTGGCGCTGGTGTCCTCGTCGATCAGGAGGACCCGGGCCCCCAGCTCCAGGGCCTCCATGATGTTGGCCGCCTGGGAGGTGCTCCCCGAGGCCGCCTCGGTGCTGAAGCGACGGGTGTCGGCCCGGAAGGGGAGGTTGGTGATGAAGGGGCTGATGTCCACCTGCTCCACCCGGCGGCCGTCCTCCGCCCGCACCTTGACGGCCGTAGGATCTGTCACCACCCGTTCCCGGCCGTCCCCGGGGATGTGGTCGTACACCCCCAGGCTCAGGGCCCGGAGGAGGGTGGACTTGCCGTGGTAGCCGCCGCCCACGATGAGGGTGACCCCGCGGGGGATCCCCAGCCCCCGGATGGGCCCCCCATGGGGCGTCTCCAGGGTGACGGCCAGGGCGTCGGGAGCCCGGAAGGGGACCACCTGAGGCCCCCGCAGCGGCCGGTCGCTCACCCCGCTCTCCCGGGGGAGGATGGCGCCGTCGGCCACGAAGGCGATCAGGCCCCGCTCGGCCAGGGCCTCCCGGAGGACCTGCTGGTCCTCCACCGTATCCAGGTGGGTCTGCAAGCTCCAGCGGGGCCCCTCCCGGGGCCCCCGGCCCACCAGCTCCACCCGGCCCACCGTCAGCACCTGCTCCACCAGGGCGGGGATCTCCTCGCAGAGGAGGTGGATCGCCTCCTCGCCCAGGATTCGCCGCCCGGCCGCGGGCAGCCCCGCCACGAAGCGGACCTCCACCCGCTCGGACGTCACCACCACCGCGGTCCGCTCCAGGATCTCCTGGCCCGGGGTGTCGATGGCGATCAGGCCGCTGGTGCCGCTCCCCCGCCGGCTGGGCGGCCGGTGGCCCGCTAGGGCCCCGGCCATGCGGCGGGCGATCCAGTCGGCGGTGGCGATCCGGCGGGCCCGGGTGGAGGTGGCCCAGGCGGGAAGGCCCATGGTGGCCGAGTCCCGCAGGATCCGCATGCGGGACGGCGCCGCGAAGGGATCGCCCTGGACATGGTCGATCACCAGGGTGAAGGTGCCGAAGTCGTAGGCGCCAGCGATGGTCTTGTAGGCCGGGTAGCTTTGCCGGTCGATGCGGGCCAGCTCCCGGCGGAGTTGCGCGGCGGTGCGAGGGCTGTGGGGTGCGACCATAGGTCCCTCCTCCTCGATGGGGCTCCTCCCCGACGGACTTCGTCCCCGGTGGCTAGCCAAGCTCCAAGAACCGCTCCACATCGGCCACGGCCAGCCGGGCCGCCTCCGCCCAGAAGTCGGGCTGGGTGAGGTCCACGCCCAGGTGGCGCTGGGCCAGCTCCTCCACGGTCATCCGGCCCGTGTCCTGGAGCAAGGCGACGTACCGCTGGGCGAAGGCCGGCCCCTCGGCTTGGGCCCGGCCGTACAGCCCGGTGCTGAAGAGGTAGCCGAAGGTGTAAGGGAAGTTGTAGAAGGGCTGGTTCGTCAGGTAGAAGTGGAGCTTGGACGCCCAGAAGAGGGGGTGGTACTCGCCGAGCTCGTCGCAGTACGCCTCCCGCTGGGCCTCCACCATCAGCCGGTTCAACTCCTCCACCGTGAGCGGCCCCTCGGCCCGGGCCTCGTAGAAGCGGCGCTCGAAGAGGAAGCGGGCGTGGATGTTCATCAGGAAGGCGACCGCGTCGTTCAGCTTCTGATCCAGGAGGGCGAGGCGCTCCTCCCGGGAGCTGGCTGCCTCCAGGGCCGCATCGAGGACGATCCGCTCCGCGAAGGTGGAGGCCGTCTCGGCCAGGCTCATGGGGTACCGCTGGGCCCACAGGGGGAGGGCGTTCACCACGTGCTGGTGGTAGGCGTGCCCCAGCTCGTGGGCGATGGTGGAGAGGTTGTCCGGCGTGCCCGAGAAGGTGGTGAAGATGCGGGACTGGCCCCTCACCGGGAAGGAGGTGCAGAAACCCCCCGCCAGCTTGCCGGGCCGGTCCTCCGCCTCGATCCACCGTTCCGCAAAGGCCCGCTGGGCAAGCTTCGCCAGGTCGTCGCTGAAGCGGCGGAAGTGGTCCAGGATGAAGGCGGCTCCCTCGTCGTAGGTGAACCGGCGCTCCACCTCGCCCAGGGGCGCGGTCACATCGTGCCAGGCCAGCTTCTCCACGCCCAGGAGGCGGGCTTTGTGCCGGAGGTAGGCGACCAGGGGCGCCTTCGCCCCCTCCACCGCCGTCCACATGGCCTCCAGGGTCTCGGCCGAGAGGCGGTTGAGGGCCAGAGGCTCCTGGAGGAGGGACCAGCCCCGCTGGCGGTAAAGAGCCAGGCGGAACCCCGCCAGGTGGTTGAGGGTGGCGGCGAAGAGGTCGGCCGCCTCCTGCCAGGCCCCCTCGTACTTGGGCCAGAGCGCGGTCCGGACGGCCCGGTCCCGGGCGTAGAGACGGTTGGCCACCTGGCCCACGGAGAGGAGGCGGGTCTCGCCCTCTTCGTCCACGGGGATCCGGATCCGGCCGCTCAAGGTGTCGTACAGGCTGCTCCAGCCGTGATACCCGTCCACGGCCAGAGCCGTCGCCAGCTTCTCCCGCTCCGGCTCCATCCGCTCCTGGGCCCGCCGGCGCCGTTCCTCCAGCGCAAAGCGGATGGGCTCCAGGCGGGGCTCAGCCAAGAGCTCCGCCCAGGCCCGGTCGGGTAGGGCCAGGAGCCCCTGGTCCAAGCTGATGAGGAGCTGGTGGTAGCGGGCGCTCAACTGGGTGAGCCGGCTCTCCCAGACCCGGGCCGGCTCGTCGTGGACATCCTGGGCGATGAGGCAGCTGACGAAGGCCTGAGCCTCCTGGAGGTGCGCTCCCACCTCCTGCAGGTCGGTGATGCCTTGGACCCACCGCTCCCGGGCTTCGTCGTCCAGGCCGGCTGGCCCGCCCGAAATCTGGCCGGCGCTGGCGGCCAGGTCGGCCACCCACTGGGCCAGGGGTTCCACCCGCTGGGCGATTTGATGGACGAAATCGGCAAAGGCTTGGGACCGGCTGCCCCCCGGGAAGAGGCTTTCCAGATCCCAGGTGAGGCGGTTGCGGGACACGGGCCCTCTCCTCCTTGAAGCGCTTCTGTCGGGGAGAACCTTCCGCTGCCGCGCCCGTCTTCCCTGCCCGGGGCCGGGGCGGGTCGCCGGGCCTCCCGGAGCGGAGCCGACGCCCGGTGGGCCGGCCCGCCCGGGTCCCAGGGGCAGGAGATGGGCCAGCCTGGGCGAAGCTCCCGGAGGACCAGTCTGCCCCAGACGGGGCGGGATGGCAGTCGATGGGGAAGGAGGCGAGTGCCGTGGAGTACCGGATCCTGGGCCGGACAGGCCTGCAGGTGTCAGAGATCGGCTTCGGAGCCTGGGGGATCGGCAAGAGCGAGTGGATCGGCGCGGAGGACGAGGAGTCCCTCCGGGCGCTCCACCGGGCCATCGACTTGGGCGTCACCTTCATCGATACGGCGCTGGCCTACGGGGACGGGCACAGCGAGCGGCTGGTGGGCCAGGTGGTGCGGGCGCGGACCGAGACGGTCTCGGTGGCCACCAAGGTGCCGCCCATGAACCACGAGTGGCCGGCCCGACCCGGCGTGCCCGTGGAGGAGGTCTTCCCCGGCGAGTACATCCGGCGGTGCGCCGAGCAGAGCCTCCGGAACCTGGGCCTGGAGACCATCGACCTGCTCCAGCTCCACGTCTGGAACGACGAGTGGGTGGGCCAGGGCGACTGGCTGGAGGCGATCGAGCGGCTGAAGGAGCAGGGGAAGATCCGCTTCTTCGGGGTCTCCGTCAACGACCACCAGCCGGCCAACGCCCTCAAGCTCATCGAGACCGGGGTGGTGGACACGGTCCAGGTGATCTACAACATCTTCGACCAGAGCCCCGAAGATGAGCTTTTCCCCGCCTGCCAGCGGCATCAGGTAGGGGTGATCGTGCGGGTCCCCTTCGATGAGGGCGGCCTGACAGGCAAGATCACGCCCGAGACCACCTTCCCGCCGGGCGACTTCCGCAACGAGTACTTCGCCGGCGACCGGAAGCGGGAGGTCTTCGAGCGGGTCCAGCGGATCGCGGCGGACTTGGGCGTCTCCCTGGAGGCCATGCCCGAGATCGCGCTCCGGTTCACCTTGAGCCACCCCGCGGTCTCCACCGTCATCCCCGGCATGCGGACCGTCCGGCACGTGGAGCTGAACTGTGCGGCCGGCGACGGGAAGGGCCTGCCGGCCGCACAGGTGGAGGCGCTCCGGAAGCACCGCTGGATCCGGAACTTCTACGACTGAACCGCTCGGCCCCTCGGCCTGGCGGCTACGACTGGGCCGTCCGGGCCGGGGGCGGGGAGGCATTCCCGTGGAGCTGGGCCCGGATCTGCTCCACCACCTCGGGGTTGGCCAGGGTGGAGACGTCGCCCAGCTCCTCGCTTCCCCGGGCGATGGCCGCCAGAATCCGGCGCATGATCTTGCCCGAGCGGGTCTTGGGGATGTCGGGGACGGGATGGACCGCCCGGGGCCGGGCGATGGGGCCGATCTCCCGGACCACCGCCTCCGCCACCCGGCGGGACAGGTCCGGTGTGGGTGGGTGCTGGGGATGGAGGACGACGAAGAGCTCGGGGAGCGATCCTTTGATGGCGTCGGGCACCGCCACCACCGCCGCCTCCGCCACCTCAGGCACGGTGAGGGCGGCGTTTTCGATCTCCTTGGTCCCCAGCCGGTGGCCGGCGACGGTGATCACATCGTCGATGCGGCCCAGGATGCGGACGTACCCGTCGGCCGTCTGGACGGCGCCGTCGCCGCTCATGTAGGGCCAGTCCCGCCAGTCCCGGCTGGCCGGGTTTCGGTTGAAGCGGGCGTAGTAGGTCTGGACGTACCGGTCCGGGTCGCCCCAGATGGTCTGCATCTGGCCCGGCCAGGGGTTCCGGATGCAAAGGTACCCTGCCTGGCCTGAGCCCGGCGGGATCTCGTTGCCCGCCTCGTCCAGGATGACCGGCTCCACCCCCAGCACGCCGGGCCCGGCGCTCCCCGGCTTCATGGGGTGGAGGGCGGGCGCGGTGGTGATGAGGAAGCCGCCCGTCTCCGTCTGCCACCAGGTGTCGACGACGGCTGCCTCGCCCCGGCCCACCACCTGGTGGTACCAGCGCCAGACGTCGGGTTCGATGGGCTCGCCCACGGTCCCTATCAGCTTGAAGCGGTGGCGGTAGCGGGTGGGCTCCTCGGGCGCCGCCCGCCGCAGGGCGCGGATGGCGGTGGGCGAGGTGTAGAAGATGCTCACCCCCAGCTCCTCCGCGATCCGCCAGGGCCGCCCCGGATCGGGGGAGGTGGGTACCCCTTCGTAGATCACCGTGGAGGCGCCCAGGCTGAGGGGCCCGTAGACGATGTAGGAGTGGCCGGTGATCCAGCCGATGTCCGCCAGGCACCAGAAGACGTCCTCGGGCTTGATGTCCAGGTAGGCTTGGGCGGTGCCGGTGGCGTAGGCCAGGTACCCGCCGGTGCTGTGCTGGGCCCCCTTGGGCTTGCCCGTGGAGCCAGAGGTGTACATGAGAAAGAGGGGCGCCTCCGCCGGCATGGAGACCGGGTCCACCGTCTGGCGGCGGAAGGCGGGCAGCAGCTCGTTGACCACCACATCCCGCCCGGGGACCAGGGGCGTGGGGCTGGAGAAGCGGCCGGGGTACCGTTGCCAGATGAGGACCTTCTCCACGGTGACCCCCGCCCGGGCCGCCTCGGCCACGGCCACATCCGCCTTCTCCTTGTGGTTGAGGAGCTTGCCGTTCCGGTGGTAGGCGTCCATGGTGACCAGCACCCGGGAGCCGGAGTCGACGATCCGGTCGGCGCACGCCTTGCCGCTGAAGCCGCCGAAGACCACCGAATGGATGGCGCCCAGGCGGGCGCAGGCGAGCATGGCGACGGGGAGTTCGGCCACCATGGGCATGTGGATGGTCACCCGGTCGCCGGCCTGCACCCCGGCCACATCCCGCAAGATGGCGGCAAACTCGTTTACCCGCCAGAAGAGCTCCTGGTAGGTGAGGTGCTGGATGGGCTCCGTCTCCGGTTCGGGCACAAAGGTGATGGCCGTCTTGTTCCGGCGTTGCTTCAGGTGGCGGTCCACGCAGTTGGCGGCCGCGTTCAGCCGGCCCCCGACGAACCAGCGCCAGAAGGGCGGGGTGCTGGTGTCCAAGACGGTCTGCCAGGGCTGGTCCCACGTCAACAGCTCCGCGTACGCCGTGAAGCAGTCGGGGAAGTGCTCGAGGCTGAAGCGTCGGTACGCCTCCCGGTCGGTCAGGTTGGCCTGGGCGATGAACTCCGGGGTGGGGTGGACGTAGGCCTCCTCCCCCCAGTGAACCCCGATGGCGCCGCTGGCCGGCTGGGCCTGGGCCTGCTCCCCCATGCTGCCACCTCCTGAAAGGACCTTCTCGAAAAGTCATATTTCCAGAGAAGAACGACAACGCCTCGCGGGGGAGCCACCCGCGGCCCCGGCCTGGGGGAAGGCTTAGGCCCGCCCCTGGAGCGGCGCGGCCCCAGGGAAGGCCACCGGTTCCCGGGCGTCCTCGTCCTGGCCGCGGGCTGCCTCCGCCTCCGCCCGGCGCAGGACGGCCTTCAAGCTCCGGCCCACCCGGTGGCGGCACAGGTCATCCAAGACCCCCAGCCGGGCCATCCGCCTGAACAGGGGGCCCCGGACCCCGGCGATGTAGAGGCTCTTGCCCGACCGCTCCAGGTCCTGGGCGAGCCGCTTGAGCATGAGGAGGCCCGACTCGTCCACGGCCGTCACCGCGGCAAGATCCAGCACCAGCACGGGCTTGGTCACCTGCTCCACCTGCCGGCGCAGCTTCTCCACGCCCACGAAGAAGAGGGGCCCCCGGAGGATGATCAGCTGCACGTCCGGGTGGCGGGGCACCACGGGGCGGGGCAGGGCGGGCACCGTGCCGGAGCGGGGGGTTTCCAGCCAAGGCGAGGCGAGCTCCGCCACGGTGAAGAGGGCGGCCAAGGCCAGCCCGCCGGCGACCGCCACCGTCAGGTCCTGGAGCACCGTCAAGACCAGGGTCAGTCCCAGGGTCGCGCCGTAGGTCCAGCGGGTCCTGGGCAGCAGGCGCAGGCCCTCCAGGTCCACCATGCCCACGGCCGTCACCATCAGGATCCCCGCCAAGGCGGCCAGGGGGATCCGGGCCGCCCAGGGGCCCAGGAGGACCATGATGATCAAGAGCACCACCGAGTGGACCATGCCCGACAGGCGGGTGTGGGCGCCGCTCTTGGCGTTGACGGCCGTCCGGGCGATGGCGCCCGTCACGGGGACGCCACCCACCAGGGCCGCGGTTAGGTTCC